>NZ_JBGCUL010000408.1:0-3975 GCF_054177685.1 Pseudomonas sp. P5_A2_2 | reverse complement strand
GGCTGGTGGTGGCGAGCATGGCCACCAGGGTTTGCCAGGTGTTGGGCATGCACGCGGCGACCCGGTCGCCAACCCTGACACCGGCCGCTATCAGCCCGTTTTGAAAGCCGGCGACATGTTCCGCGAGCTCGGCCCAGGTCAAATGTTCACGCAGACCGTTTTCGCCAACGGCTATCACGGCGATCGCATCATCGCGACGCTGTAGCAGGTGTTCGGCAAAGTTCAGCGTTGCGCCGGGGAACCACTGGGCGCTGGGCATCTGCGGGCCTTCGAGCAGCACCGCGTCGGGTTGCTCGTGGAAGCGGATGTCGAAGAAGTCGACGATGGCCTGCCAGAAGTCCGGGCGTTGCTCGATGGACCATTGGTGCAGGTCAGGGTAGTCGTCAATCTTGAGGTGATGCCGCTGATTGACGAAGCGCCGGAAGGCCTCCATGCGGGTCTTGCCAATGCGTTTGGCGTCGGGTTGCCAGAGGATGTCGGACATGGTTTGCCTCTTCTTGTTGGCGAGTGCAGTGCACTCGATCGCGAGCAGGCTCGCTCCTACAGGGGATCGCATTTCCATGTGGGAGCGAGCCTGCTCGCGAAGAACGATAACGCGGTTTAGCGGTCAGTCACTGCGCCAACCACCCACCATCAACATTCCATGCCGCGCCACGCACCTGGCTGCCGGCTTCGCTACACAAGAACAGCACCAGTTCACCCAGTTGCGGCGGTGTCACGAACTCCAGCGATGGCTGCTTTTCAGCGAGCAAATCATGCTGCGCCTGCTGCGGATCAACCCCACTGGCGGCACGATCATCAATCTGCTTCTGCACCAGTGGCGTCAATACCCAGCCTGGGCAGATCGCATTGCAGGTGACCTGGGTGGTCGCGGTTTCCAGCGCGACCACTTTGGTCAAGCCGATCACCCCGTGCTTGGCGGCGACATAGGCCGACTTGCCCACCGAGCCGACCAGGCCATGCACCGAAGCAATGTTGATCACCCGACCCCAGCCCTTGGCGCGCATGCCCGGCAGGCTCAACCGCGTGCTGTGAAACACCGACGACAGGTTGATGGCGATGATCGAATCCCAGCGCTCTACCGGAAACTCATCCACCGCTGCCACGTGTTGAATGCCAGCGTTGTTGACCAGAATGTCGACGCCGCCGAACTCGCGCTCGGCGTAGGCGATCATGTCGGCAATTTGTGCCGGATCGCTGACATCGGCCGGGTGATGGCCGACCTTGCCGCCGAACTGTTCGACTTCGGCAATCACCCTGGATGCATCGCCGAAGCCGTTGAGGATCAGGTTGGCGCCAGCCTTGGCCAGGCTCAGGGCGATGCCCAAACCGATACCGCTGGTGGAACCGGTGACCAGTGCGGTCTTGCCCGAAAGAGTCGTCATGAATACCTCACACAATGCCAGTGGCGTAGAAGGTGCCGATCACTACGAAAACCGCCAGGGTCTTGATCAGCGTAATACAGAAAATGTCTTTGTAAGCCTCGCGGTGGGTTAGCCCTGTGACCGCCAACAGGGTAATCACCGCGCCATTGTGCGGCAGGGTGTCCATGCCGCCGCTGGCCATCGCTGCGACCCGGTGCAGCACTTCCAGGGGAATGTTCGCCGCATGGGCGGCACTGATGAACTGCTCGGACATCGCCGCCAGCGCGATGCTCATGCCACCCGAGGCGGAGCCGGTGATGCCGGCCAGCAGGGTCACGGTAATCGCTTCGTTGACCAGTGGGTTGGGGATGCTCTTGAGCCAGTCGGCCAGCACCAGAAAGCCCGGCAAGGACGCGATCACCGCGCCGAAACCGTATTCCGAGGCGGTGTTCATCGCCGCCAGCAAGGCACCGCTCACCGCGCTTTTACTGCCTTCGGCGAGCTTGCGGCTGATCGCCTTGTAGCCAAACACCAGCACCATGAGGATGCCGACCAGCAAGGCTGCCTGTACGGCCCAGATCGCCGTGAGCTTGGCGATTTCCGTGGTCACCGGCGCGGCCATGCCCGGCAGCGCGAGGCTGTGGGTCTTGCCATACACCTGCGGAATCCAGTGGGTGAACAGCAGGTTCATGATGCCCACCGCGAGCAGTGGCGAGAGTGCGAGCCACGGGTTGGGTAGCTTGAGATCGGCGGCGGTTTCCGGCTCGTTGCGCAGGTCAGAACCATAGCCTTCACCGGCACGCTGGGCCTTGTTGCGCTGACGCTGGAGAAACAGCATGCCGGCACAGAACACGAAGATCGTGCCGATCACGCCCAGCCACGGCGCTGCCCACGCGGTGGTGTTGAAGAACGTGCTGGGGATGATGTTCTGGATTTGTGGCGTGCCGGGCAGGGCGTCCATGGTGAACGAGAACGCACCGAGGGCAATGGTCGCCGGAATCAGGCGCTTGGGGATGTTGCTTTGGCGGAACATCTCGGCGGCAAACGGATAGACCGCGAACACCACCACAAACAGCGACACGCCGCCATAGGTCAGCAAGGCGCAGACCAGCACGATCACCAGCATCGCCTGGCGGGTGCCGAGCAGGCGAATCGCCGCCGCGACGATGGAGCGCGAAAAACCGGACAGTTCGATCAGCTTGCCGAACACCGCGCCGAGCAGGAATACCGGGAAATACAGTTTGATGAAACCGACCATTTTTTCCATGAACACCCCGGTGAAAGCGGGGGCGACGGCAGACGGGTCAGTCAGCAGGACAGCGCCGAGAGCGGCAATCGGGGCAAAAAGGATAACGCTGTAGCCACGGTAGGCAGCCAGCATCAGCAGCGCGAGGGCTGCCAAGGCAATGATCACACTCATGGTGTGTCTCTCCTGGGTTGTTATTTTTGTTGGGTGAAGCCTGGTAGGAGAGGCGTATAGCTAGTTTTGTGCCATCTTGTTAAGTTGTTGAAATATAAGAATATATTTTATTTCTATGGGCTGGATTCGAATGATTTGTCTCTAACTGGAGACTTCTGGYGATAGTGCTGGCCTCATCGCGAGCAAGCTCGCTCCCACAGGGGGACGGAGTAAGTCGGGAGAACACGRTCTACTGTGGGAGCGAGCTTGCTCGCGATGAATTGTCTATCAATGGAGATGTATGTCTCTTTATGGAGACTCTGCTATCCCCAGCGCCACCATCTTCTTGTACAGCGTCGACCGTCCAAGCCCCAGCCGCGCCGCCGCATCAACCACCTTGCCCCCGCATTGCGCAAGGGTGGTTTCAATCAATTGCCGGTCAAATCGCTCCCGCGCCGCACTGAACGTTTCATGGGCAAGCGGCTCGATGGTCAAGAGCGCCACGCGCTCCACCTGGGTGAACGTACCAATCGCCGCGCGGATGTCCGCCGCCGTCAGGCGCAAGTCATCACTGAGCAGCGCGGCCCGCTCCAGCACATTGCGCAGTTCGCGGATGTTCCCCGGCCAGGCGTGTTGTCCCAACAGTTCCAGGGCCTCGTGGTGCAGTTCATGCTGGCTGCGCAGTTCCTCAAGAATCGCTTCACTGAGCGCCGGCACGTCATCCAGGCGATCGCGCAGGGGTGGAACCTGGATCGGCAGCACATTGAGGCGGTAGTACAAATCGGCGCGGAATTCGCCGCGTTTGATGGCAGCCTCGAGGTCCGTTGAGGTCGCGGCGATCACCCGCACATCGCTCTGGATCACTTCGTTGGARCCCACCGGCTCGAATTCCTTTTCCTGCAACACCCGCAACAGTTTGCTTTGCAGGGGCAGCGGCATGTCGCCGATTTCGTCGAGGAACAGTGTGCCGCCTTGGGCGATCTGCAATTTGCCGGCGCGGCCCTTGCGGTCGGCACCGGTAAATGCGCCAGGGGCTGTGCCGAAGAACTCGGCTTCCAGCAGCGATTCGGGAATCGCCGCGCTGTTGACACTGACAAACGCCTTGTGCGCCCGGGGCGAGGCATTGTGGATCGCCTGGGCCAGCAATTCCTTGCCGGTGCCGGTTTCACCAAGCAACAGCACCGGCGATTCGGTACTCGCACTGCGCCGGGC
>NZ_JBGCUL010000407.1:0-3982 GCF_054177685.1 Pseudomonas sp. P5_A2_2 | reverse complement strand
GTCTTGTTATGGGCGGGCAACGTTGGCCGCGGAAACAAAACTATGGCGCCAGACCCGCCGCCACGCCAGCGACGTGCGTCTTGTGAATCGGTGGATATCAGGCCAGCCGATGGCCACCGGAGTTCAGTTCGAAGGTAGCCCGGGTGGCGCCTGCAGCTGAATTTCCTGAAGAGTTTCAATCGGCTCGTGGGGGCCGTTCGTCGAGCCCGGTACTGATGAATGACAGGTCAGAAACCGACTGTCAGCGTACCATTGCCGCCCCGCTTGATTGCCAAGCCCCGAGAGGCCGGTGTACAAATGGGTCGCTGCTATCAGGAAACAGGCTTCAAAAGCGCTACCTCGGTGAACCCGTAGCACCTCTGAAACTCCCTAAAAACTGTAGCCCTATTGGTAAGACGCGACATTTAATTATAAGATCGCGCCTTCCCCTATTTCGTCGCCCCGTGCGGCTTACGCCGCAGGTCTCGCCCGTTGTTCCGTTAAACAAGGCTTTGAGCATCTGCGGTTTGTAGCAAAAAGGTAGTCAATGATGAGCGCAAGGCACTTTCTCTCCCTGATGGATTGCACGCCCGAAGAGCTGGTCAGCGTGATCCGTCGAGGCGTTGAGCTCAAGGACCTGCGTAACCGCGGCGTACTGTTCGAGCCTCTGAAAAACCGCGTCCTGGGGATGATTTTCGAGAAATCATCGACCCGCACCCGGATCTCCTTCGAGGCTGGCATGATCCAGCTCGGCGGCCAGGCGATCTTCCTGTCGCCACGCGACACCCAACTGGGCCGTGGCGAGCCGATCGGCGATTGCGCCATCGTCATGTCGAGCATGCTCGACGCAGTGATGATCCGTACCTTTGCCCACAGCAACCTGACCGAATTCGCCGCCAACTCCCGCGTACCGGTAATCAACGGTCTGTCCGATGACCTGCACCCGTGCCAGTTGCTGGCGGACATGCAGACCTTCCTCGAACACCGCGGCTCCATCCAGGGCAAGACCGTGGCCTGGATCGGCGACGGCAACAACATGTGCAACAGTTATATAGAAGCGGCGATCCAGTTCGACTTCCAGTTGCGCGTGGCCTGCCCGGAAGGCTACGAGCCCAATCCTGAATTCGTGGCCAAGGCCGGCGATCGGGTCTCCATCGTTCGCGACCCGAAAGAAGCCGTGCGCGGTGCACACCTGGTGAGCACCGACGTCTGGACCTCCATGGGTCAGGAAGAAGAAACCGCCAAGCGTCTGAAGCTGTTCGCACCGTACCAGGTCAACCGCGCCCTGCTTGACCTGGCCGCTGAAGACGTACTGTTCATGCATTGCCTGCCGGCGCACCGCGGCGAAGAAATCAGCGTCGACCTGCTCGACGACAAACGTTCGGTGGCCTGGGATCAAGCCGAAAACCGCCTGCACGCGCAAAAGGCCTTGCTCGAGTTTCTCGTCGAACCGGCGTACCACCACGCATGAGCCAGCCTTTACTGCTTAACCTGCGCAACCTCGCCTGCGGCTATCAGGACCAGCGTGTAGTACAGAACCTGAACCTGCATCTGAACGCTGGTGACATCGGTTGCCTGCTCGGCTCTTCGGGCTGCGGCAAGACCACCACACTACGGGCGATTGCCGGCTTTGAACCGGTACATGAAGGCGAAATCCAGCTGGCGGGCGAAACCATCTCCAGCGCCGGCTTCACCCTTGCTCCGGAGAAACGTCGCATTGGCATGGTGTTCCAGGACTACGCGCTGTTTCCGCATTTGAGCGTGGCCGACAACATCGCCTTCGGCATTCGCAAGCATCCGCAAAAGGATCGCGTTACCGAAGAACTGCTGGAACTGGTCAACCTGAAGAACCTCGGCAAGCGCTTCCCCCACGAGCTTTCAGGTGGCCAGCAGCAACGCGTCGCCCTGGCCCGCGCACTGGCGCCAGATCCGCAATTGCTGTTGCTCGACGAGCCGTTCTCCAACCTCGATGGTGAATTGCGCCGCAAGCTCAGCCACGAAGTACGCGACATCCTCAAGGCCCGAGGCACCAGCGCGATTCTGGTGACTCACGACCAGGAAGAAGCCTTCGCAGTCAGTGACCACGTTGGCGTGTTCAAGGAAGGTCGCCTGGAACAGTGGGATACGCCCTACAACCTGTATCACGAACCGCTGACACCCTTCGTGGCGAGTTTCATCGGCCAGGGCTATTTCATTCGCGGTCAGTTGAGCAGCCCGGAATCGGTGCAAACCGAGCTCGGCGAATTGCGCGGCAACCGGGCCTACACCTGGCCGGTAGGCGGTGCCGTGGACGTGCTGCTGCGTCCGGACGACATCGTGTACGCGCCGGACAGCGCACTGAAGGCGCGAATTGCCGGTAAGACGTTCCTGGGTGCGTCGACCCTGTATCGCTTGCAGCTGCCGACAGGCGCACAGCTGGAATCAATCTTCCCGAGCCATGTCGATCGCCAGGTTGGGGCGGATGTGGGTATTCGTGTCGCGGCTGAACACCTGGTGCTGTTCCAGGCGTCCGGCAGCACGGCGGCGCAGATTCCCGCTGTTGAACCAGGTGTCCGGCGTTACAGCACCGCTAGCTAAACAACACAATCCCTGTGGGAGCGAGCTTGCTCCGGGCGGCGTTCCGACGATGGCGTTGGATCAGTCAACACCTCTGTTGAATGTGATACCGCTATCGCGAGCAGGCTCGCTCCTACAGTGGTTTTGGATCAGCCCAACATCAGCGTCCCGCTCGCCACGAGCGTCGCATTTCCGCCGATCTTCACTCGATCGCCTTCCAGTCGACAGAACAATTCCCCACCCCGCGCCGAACGCTGAAAAGCCGTCAGGTTCGACTTGTCCAAGCGTTTCGACCAGTACGGGATCAGGAGGCAATGGGTCGATCCGGTCACCGGGTCTTCATTGATGCCGATTGCCGGTGCGAAATAGCGAGAGATGAAATCGTGCTGACTGCCTCGGGCCGTCACGATGGCGCCCAGCCATGGCAATTTCGCCAGGGCAACCATGTCCGGCTTGCAGTCGAGCACGTCCTGCTCGGATTCAAGCACCACGAACAGCTCGTTTGAGCCAAGTACCTCCAGGGCTTTCACACCCAGTGCACGTTCGGCAGCCAGAATGTCGCTCACTTGCGTCGGCACGATGGCCGGAAAGTCCAGCCACAACCGCCCACCTTCACGGGTCACGCTCAACGGTCCGGATTTGCAGGTGAAGTCCAGTCGCTCGACGGGCTCTTTATAGATCTCAAACAACACATAGGCGCTAGCCAGCGTCGCGTGACCACACAATGGCACCTCGGTGGTCGGCGTAAACCAGCGGATGTGCCAGCCCTGCCCTTCGCGCACGACAAACGCCGTTTCGGCGAGGTTGTGCTCGGCGGCAATCTTTTGCATCAATTCATCGGCGAGCCAGGTATCGAGCCGATAGACCATCGCCGGGTTACCACTGAACGGCTGATTGCTGAACGCGTCGACCTGATGAAACTCAAGCTGCATAACCTTCTCCCTTGGTTTGTCCGCTGAGCATGCAGCGCCGGCCGAACGAGCGCCAGTGACAGAGCGGGCAGATTTTCACCATACAGCGCTCACACCCGACCGATATCGGCAAACTTCGCCTGGGTGTGTTCGGCCAGCACCGCCGGTGCCAGCTCGACTTCCAGCCCACGTCGGCCCGCACTGACAAAAATGCTGGCGAAGGGCTGGGCCGAATTATCAATGAAGGTACGCAAACGCTTTTTCTGCCCCAGCGGACTGATCCCGCCCAACAGATAACCAGTAGAGCGCTGCGCTGCCGCCGGGTCGGCCATTTCGACCTTTTTCACGCCCGCGGCGTGGGCCAGCCCTTTCAAGTCCAGGCTGCCGACAACCGGCACCACGGCCACCAGCAACTCGCCTTTTTCGCTGGCAGCCAGCAAGGTCTTGAACACCTGCGCCGRATCGAGCCCGAGTTTTTCCGCCGCTTCCAGCCCGTAGGAGGCGGCCTTGGGATCATGTTCGTAACTGTGTACGCG
>NZ_JBGCUL010000406.1:0-3982 GCF_054177685.1 Pseudomonas sp. P5_A2_2 | reverse complement strand
GGATTGCTGGGGTACCCGGCCATACTGGACACAAGCAGCCAAACCGGTCCGGTGGATGCGTTGAAAGTGCGCACGCCCCACCTCAAGCGTCTTGAGGCCGAAAGCCTGCAAATCATCCGCGAAGCGGTGGCCGAGGCGGAAACCCCCGCGATGCTGTACTCGATGGGCAAGGACAGCGCGGTGATGCTGCATCTGGCTCGCAAGGCGTTTTACCCTTCGCCACCACCGCTGCCATTACTGCACGTCGACACACGCTGGAAATTCCAGGAGATGTACCGGTTTCGCGACTTCATGGCCCGCGAAAGCGGCATGGATCTGCTGGTGCATACCAACCCGGAAGCCATCAGCAAGGACATCAACCCCTTTGATCATGGTTCGGCACTGCACACCGACATCACCAAGACCGAAGGCCTCAAGCAAGCGCTGGACAAATACAAGTTCGACGTGGTGTTCGGCGGCGCACGCCGCGATGAAGAAAAATCCCGGGCCAAGGAACGCATTTTTTCGTTCCGCACCCAGAGTCACCAATGGGACCCGAAACAGCAGCGTCCCGAATTGTGGAACCTCTACAACACGCGCAAAAAGCCGGGCGAGAGCATTCGTGTGTTCCCGTTATCCAACTGGACCGAACTCGATATCTGGCAATACATCTACCAGGAAAACATTCCGCTGGTCCCCCTGTACTTTGCCAGGGAACGTCCCGTTGTCATGCGTAACGGCATGACCATCATGGTCGACGATGCACGCATGCCCCTGTTGCCCGGTGAGAAAATCGAAGCCCGGAACATCCGCTTTCGCACTCTCGGCTGCTACCCGCTGACCGGTGCCGTGGATTCGAACGCCAGCACCGTGGCCGAAATTTTGCTTGAACTGCTGGGCTCCACTCATTCCGAGCGACACGGGCGAGCCATCGACAGCGACAGCTCTGCCAGCATGGAAAAGAAAAAGAAAGAAGGGTATTTCTGATGGTCCTGAAAACACTGGCAAGCGTCCCACAACAGCCCACGACCATTGAGGCTTACCTCGAGCAACAACAAGCTCAGGACCTGCTGCGCTTCATCACCTGCGGCAGCGTCGATGACGGAAAAAGTACCCTGATCGGCCGTCTGCTGTGGGATGCCCGGCAATTGACCGACGATCAATTGGCAACCCTGAAAACCGAATCAAAAAAATATGGCACCCAAGGTGGCGACATCGACTTTGCCTTGCTGGTCGACGGCCTGTCGGCGGAGCGCGAACAGGGCATCACCATCGATGTGGCCTACCGCTACTTCGCCACCGCCAAACGCAAATTCATCGTTGCCGACACACCAGGCCACGAGCAATACACACGCAACATGGTCACCGGTGCGTCAACGGCTGACGTAGCCGTCATCCTGGTCGATGCGCGGCAAGGTGTACTGACGCAAACCCGCCGCCACGCCTACCTGATCTCGCTGATGGGCATCCGTCACGTGGTGCTGGCCGTAAACAAGATGGACCTGGTCAACTTTGATCAGGACACCTTCCAGCGTATCGTCGAGACCTTCCAGGCATTCACCCAAACACTGGGCTTTGAGAAGATCACGGCCATTCCTGTCAGTGCGCTCAAGGGCGACAACATCACCCAGCGCTCGGCTCACACGCCGTGGTACAGCGGTCCAACGTTGATGGGTTACCTGGAAACCGCGGAAATCACCACACCGCAAGCCGAACGCCTGGTGTTTCCCGTGCAGTGGGTGAATCGGCCGAACGCTTCATTCCGCGGGTTCAGCGGCTATGTTGGCGAAGGCACGGTCAAAGTCGGCGATGAGATCCGCGTGACCCTCTCCGGTCAAACCGCAACGGTGGCGGAAATTGTCAGCATGGACGGCCCGATGCAACAGGCCGAGTGTGGCGACGCCGTCACCCTGAAGCTCGACCGGGAAATCGATGCATCTCGCGGCGACATCATTTCACAGAGCAAGAACCCGCTGGAAACCACCGACCAGTTTGAAGCAACGCTGGTGTGGATGGACGAAGAAGCCGGGCTGCACGGCCGCAACTACGACATCAAACTCGCCACGCAATGGGCAAGCGCCTCCATCACCACCATCAAATACCGGGTGGACATCAACACCCTGGCCCATGACGCCAGCACACAACTGCGACTCAATGACATCAGCGTCTGCAACCTCGCCATCAGCAAACCTCTGGTCTACGACAGCTACCTACATTCGAAAACCCTCGGCAGCTTCATCCTGGTCGATCGCATCAGCCACGCCACGGTCGCGGCCGGCATGATCACCCACAGCCTGCGACGCGCACAAAACGTGCACAAACAGGCCCTCTCGATCAGCCGCGAAAACCGCGAGAAACTCAACGGCCACAAGGGCAAAGTCATCTGGTTCACCGGATTGTCCGGCTCCGGCAAATCGACGCTGGCCAATGCCCTGGAAGTGGAGTTGCACGCCAATGGCTATCGAACCTACCTCCTCGACGGCGACAACGTTCGCCAAGGCCTCAACAAGGATTTGGGGTTTACCGATGCCGACCGCGTGGAAAACATCCGCAGAATCGCCGAAGTCGCCAAGCTGATGATGGACGCCGGAATGGTGGTCATTACCGCGTTCATTTCTCCGTTCAGAAGAGAGCGGCAAATGGCGCGGGAACTGATAGGGGAAGAGAACTTCGTCGAAGTCTACGTCAGCACACCGTTGGAGGTCTGCGAGCAGCGGGATGTGAAAGGACTGTACAAGAAGGCCCGGTCGGGGCAGTTGCCCAACCTGTCAGGGGTGGGGAGTCCGTATGAAGCGCCGGTGGAGGCTGATGTTGAGATTGATGCTGGGGAAGTTGATTTGAACGTGGCGACCGCCCGAGTGATGCAATCAATCAAGCAATGAAAATTTTCTCCATAAAAAACACCCCGAATAGCTCGGGGTGTTTTTTTGGATCAGAGGAACAGCCAAAATCCGATTCCCCAAATCACTCGCACCAAGGCTAATTTCTTAGTACCTCACTTAGGCGATTGATCAGCCCTTAATAGCCTGAATATTTAGCTTGGTTGGGCTGGCGCAAGCAAGACGGTCCTTTCCTTCTTGCTGAATAATTTTCACTGTATAGACACCTGATGCCAAAACCTTGATGTCTACCGCGCCATTGAAACCGGCCATTTCCAGTTCTGGTTTGGAAAAGGCTTTCGCTACATCCTCGCGAGAGGAACGGGTAAGCGGAGCGGTAAGGGCAACATCACCGTTCGACGAGATAAGTTCGATGGATACATCCTTTGGAACTGTGCCCGCCGCTACGTTGTAAGCCCACCCCCAGAACTGCAACGGCACGTTTGTCGAAACCTTGGCTTCGGCAACAGGACTATCCAGCGAGCACGAATTATTTAAAACGATGTCTTTTGGCTTACCTGCATCACATGCAGAAAGAAAACCAAAAATAGCAACAAGAGGTACATACATATAACGCATAACATTTCCTTAATGTACTTTCACTTTAATAGTCATCGCGCTTTAAAAATCGATTCAAAGCACGTCTCACACCAATAGTTTTTTCACTGATCATTGTCAAATACTTGGGTCGCAATACATCCAGCTTCCCCATTTCAGCCTGAAACCAGTTTCCATCTATACCGTATGCGTCTGCGAGCACCTCACGATGCACACGACTAGCGAGTAAATGACCGAGTTTAATGATCCCGATCATCTTGTAGGCCTTGCCCATGGCGCGGTTCGGCACAAAAAGCAATAACACCTTTTCTATATCAAGATGGATTGAAGTGGGTATATCCGAACACCTAAGCATCTCCGAAAAACCAGCCTTGAGCAGGTGCTCGGTGACGTCTTGGAAAAATGTATCAGCGATCAGATAGTGCTCGTTCATCGTACGAATGGAGTTAGTCACTGTCTGGCTGCTGACACTCTCCCCCGGCAACACTCTAAAATTTATCAGAGGTCGCTCAGAAATATGAATCGGGTAATGCTTGACCAGTCTGATCCACATATCAAAATCGGGT
>NZ_JBGCUL010000405.1:0-3990 GCF_054177685.1 Pseudomonas sp. P5_A2_2 | reverse complement strand
AGGTGTGGCTGGTGGGCGAATTGCGCGATGATCATTGGCTGTTCAGCGCCAACAGCGACGCGCGTTTGATTCGCGGGTTGGTGGCGTTGCTGCTGGCGCGGGTCAATGGATTATCGGCGGCCGAGTTGCAGCAGGTGGATTTGCCGGACTGGTTCAATCAGTTGGGGTTGGGGCGGCAGTTGTCCGAGTCGCGCAGTAATGGTTTGAATGCGGTGCTTCAGCGGATGCGGGAGTTGGCACAGTAAAGGACTGCTGCGCAGTCCATCGCGGGCAAGCCCGCTCCCACAGGGATTGGCGGTGAATCCGGATTTTGCATCCGACACTCACTCCTGTGGGAGCGGGCTTGCTCCGGGCGGCGTTCCGACGAAGAGGCCATCAGCCTTACAGATCAGGCTTCAGGCTTGACCCGATCCGCCGGCCGCCGCACACCCGCCACGATCTTGTCCACAGCCTTGGTCGCCGCGACCATGCCGAATGTCGCCGTCACCATCATCACTGCGCCAAACCCACCGGCACAGTCGAGCTTCACCCCATCACCGACAAAACTTTTCTGCAGGCAAATACTGCCATCCGGTTTCGGGTAACGCAGTTGTTCGGTGGAAAACACGCACGGCACGCTGTAATGGCGGGTCACGGTACGTGAGAAGCCGTAGTCGCGGCGCAGTGTGGAGCGCACTTTCGACGCCAACGGATCGTTGAACGTGCGATTCAGGTCGCAGACCTGGATCAACGTCGGGTCAATCTGTCCGCCCGCGCCGCCGGTGGTGATGATCTGGATCTTGCGGCGCTTGCACCAGGCGATCAGCGCAGCCTTGGCGTTGACGCTGTCGATGCAGTCGATCACGCARTCGATGTTCGGSGTGATGTACTCGGCCATGGTSTCGCGGGTRACGAAGTCMGGCACCGCGTGCACCGTGCAGTCCGGGTTGATSCCGCGCAGRCGYTCGGCCATSACCTCGACCTTGGGCTTGCCCACMGTGCTGTCCAGCGCATGCAGCTGGCGGTTGGCGTTGCTGACGCAGACGTCGTCTAGGTCGAACAGCGATATCTCGCCGACACCACAACGGGCCATGGCTTCCGCCGCCCAGGAACCGACGCCGCCGACGCCGACGATCGCCACATGGGCCGCGCGCAGGCGCTCAAGGCCTTCGATGCCATACAAACGGGCGATGCCGGCAAACCGCGGATCTTCTGTACTCATGACCATTACCCCAAAAACCGGCGCGCATTATAGGGCTGTCGGCGCCCAAGATCATCATTGCGCTATGAACTGGCAACATCCATGAAAACCACATCGAACAAAGATTTGCCCTACAGGCTCTAACGAAAGAACTTAAACCGACTTGGATTGCCCAATGTCCGGCAATTCCCTGTCCGCTGTACGACCAGAGAATGCCCGGTGTAGGATGCGCGCCCCTTGGCGACCGCCAACCGTTCCTTCGTTCCACAGTCTTTGGAACCCGAAATAGCTATGTCATCGCGTAAATTTGGACTCAACCTGGTCGTGGTGCTCGCCATCGCAGCCTTGTTTACCGGCTTCTGGGCGCTGATCAACCGCCCGGTCACCGCCCCCAACTGGCCAGAACAGATCTCCGGCTTCTCCTACTCGCCATTCCAGCAGGGCCAATTCCCGCAGAAAGACCAGTACCCGACCGACGATCAAATGCGTCGCGACCTGGAGATCATGAGCAAGCTGACGGACAACATCCGCATCTACTCGGTCGATGGCACCCTGCAAAACATCCCGAAACTGGCGGAAGAGTTCGGCTTGCGGGTGACCCTGGGGATCTGGATCAGCCCGGACCAGGAGCGCAACGAACGGGAAATTACCCGCGCCATCGAAATCGCCAACGCCTCGCGCAGCGTGGTTCGTGTGGTAGTCGGCAACGAAGCGATTTTCCGCAAGGAAATCACCGCCCAGGAACTCGGCGTCATGCTCGATCGCGTGCGTGCCGCCGTGAAGGTGCCGGTAACCACGTCCGAGCAGTGGCACGTGTGGGAGGAACACCCGGAACTGGCCAAACACGTCGACCTGATTGCCGCGCACATCCTGCCTTACTGGGAATTCATCCCGATGGACAAGGCCGGGCAGTTCGTCCTCGACCGCGCCCGCGACCTGAAGAAGATGTTCCCGAAAAAGCCGCTGCTGCTGTCCGAAGTGGGCTGGCCGAGCAACGGCCGCATGCGCGGTGGCGCCGATGCCTCCCCGGCGGACCAGGCGATCTACCTGCGAACCCTGGTCAACAAACTCAACCGTCAGGGCTTCAACTACTTCGTGATCGAAGCGTTTGACCAGCCGTGGAAAGCCAGCGACGAAGGTTCCGTCGGCGCCTACTGGGGCGTGTTCAACGCCGCGCGCCAGCAGAAGTTCAACTTCGAAGGCCCGGTGGTGGCGATTCCGCAATGGCGCGTGTTGGCCATTGGTTCGGTGGTATTGGCACTGTTGTCGCTGACCCTGCTGATGATCGACGGCTCGGCCCTGCGCCAGCGTGGCCGTACCTTCCTGACCTTCATTGCGTTCCTGTGTGGTTCGGTGCTGGTGTGGATCGGTTACGACTACAGCCAGCAATACAGCACCTGGTTCAGCCTGACAGTGGGCTTCTTGCTCGCCCTCGGCGCGCTCGGGGTGTTTATCGTACTGCTGACCGAAGCCCATGAACTGGCCGAAGCGGTGTGGGTGCACAAGCGCCGGCGCGAGTTCCTGCCGGTGGAAGGCGATTCCAGCTACCGCCCGAAAGTGTCGATTCACGTGCCCTGCTACAACGAGCCGCCGGAGATGGTCAAACAGACCCTCAACGCCCTGGCCAACCTCGACTATCCGGACTTCGAAGTCCTGATCATCGACAACAACACCAAGGACCCGGCGGTCTGGGAACCGGTGCGTGACTACTGCACAACCCTCGGCCCGCGCTTCAAATTCTTCCACGTGGCACCGCTGGCCGGCTTCAAGGGCGGCGCGCTGAACTACCTGATCCCGCACACCGCCAAGGATGCCGAAGTCATTGCCGTGATCGACTCGGACTACTGCGTCGACCGCAACTGGCTCAAGCACATGGTGCCGCACTTCGCCGATCCGAAAATCGCCGTGGTGCAGTCGCCGCAGGATTACCGCGACCAGAACGAAAGCACCTTCAAGAAGCTCTGCTACGCGGAATACAAAGGTTTCTTCCACATCGGCATGGTCACCCGCAACGACCGTGACGCGATCATCCAGCACGGCACCATGACCATGACCCGTCGCTCGGTGCTCGAAGAACTGGGCTGGGCCGACTGGTGCATCTGTGAAGACGCCGAACTGGGCCTGCGCGTGTTCGAAAAAGGCCTGTCGGCGGCGTATTACCACACCAGCTACGGTAAAGGCCTGATGCCCGATACCTTCATCGACTTCAAGAAACAGCGTTTCCGCTGGGCTTACGGAGCGATACAGATCATCAAGCGTCACACCGCCAGCCTGCTGCGCGGCAAGGACACCGAGCTGACCCGTGGCCAGCGTTATCACTTCCTCGCGGGCTGGTTGCCGTGGGTGGCGGACGGCATGAACATCTTCTTCACCGTCGGCGCGCTGTTGTGGTCGGCGGCAATGATCATCGTGCCGCAACGGGTCGATCCGCCGCTRCTGATCTTCGCAATCCCGCCATTGGCGCTGTTCGTGTTCAAGGTCGCCAAGATCATCTTCCTCTACCGCCGAGCGGTCGGGGTCAACTTGAAGGATGCCTTCTGCGCGGCGCTGGCCGGCCTGGCGTTGTCCCACACCATCRCCAAAGCGGTGCTGTACGGTTTCTTCACCAGCAGCATTCCGTTCTTCCGTACGCCGAAAAACGCCGATAACCACGGCTTCTGGGTGGCGATTTCGGAAGCCCGGGAAGAGATGTTCATCATGCTGCTGCTGTGGGGTGCTGCCTTGGGGATCTTCCTGGTGAACGGCATGCCGAGCAACGATATGCGCTTCTGGGTGACCATGCTGCTGGTGCAGTCGCTGCCGTACCTGGC
>NZ_JBGCUL010000404.1:0-3991 GCF_054177685.1 Pseudomonas sp. P5_A2_2 | reverse complement strand
GATGCAATGCCTCGCGAACCGCCACTGCGACGTTCACCAGACCAGCATCCACAGCGACCATCACATTGCGCGGGTAGATCAACAATTCGTTGGCCGCGGGTGCCCGTTCGGCATGACCGACATGCACCGCCAGTCGGGCCTGAGCATCTTCGGGCAACTGCGCCTGCGCCAGCCATGGGGCTTCACCCTCAATGCGCACCGTTTCGCCGGCCAGCAGATCGGAGACAAAACGCTTGCCCAGTTCCAGATCACCAAGGGCATAACCGCTGGGCGGGTTGAGCAGGCAGGTGCCGAAACGCAACTCGCCGCTGGTGGTGATCGCCGCAGCGACTTCAAGTGCGGTGGCAATCTCCCGCGCCATCACATTCACCCCGCCGAGACCGCCCAGCAGCGGCACTACGGCGCTGCCGTCTTCAGCCACCGCCAATACTGGTGGCTCGGCGCCCTTTTCCAGCAACAAGGGCGCCAGCGTGCGGATCACGATCCCGGCCGCGCACAGGGCAATGATCGGCGTGCCCTGTTGATAGAGCTCGCGCAGGGTCGCACCGAATTCGTGATAGACCCGGTCCGCGCCTTCGACCCGTTCGGCCAGACCATGGATCAGGGCTTCGGGGTACACCTGTTGAATGCTGCGCGCGGTAGCGAGGCTGCCATTGCCGAGAATGACAATCGCCGGAACTGGACGGGTCATCAGCCTTGCCACCTTTCGCCGGGAACGATGATCRACGAGAAATACGGCGAGGACATCGGCTCGACCTGATCCAGCGGCACGATCTTCTGATTGGCCATGGTCGCGCGTTCGACGTACAGCGCACGTTCGGCCAGGCCGAGCTCTTCCAGCACCTGGCGGACCTTGGGAAAGTTGCGCCCCAGTTTCATGATCACCGCCGCATCGGCATCGGCCAGGCGACGCTTGAGTTCGTCGTGCGGCAGCACACCGGACAACACCGACAGACTCTGATTGCGATATACCAGCGGTGCACCGAGCACCGAGGCGCCACCAAGCATCGAACACACACCGGGCACGACCTCAGCCTGATAGCGCTCGGCGAGCCGGTCGTGCAGGTACATGTAGGAGCCGTAGAAAAACGGATCGCCTTCGCAGATCACCGCCACATCACGGCCCGCGTCGAGATGCTCGGCCAGTTCTTGCGCAGCGTCATCGTAGAAGTCGCTGATCACTTGTTCATAGGACAACGGTGCCGGCAAGGCTTCGGTGGTCACCGGGTACACCAGTGGCAACAAATTCTGTGCGTCTTGCAGGTGTGCTTCGATGATGCCGAAGGCATTGCCCTTCTTGCCCTTGGCGACGAAGTACGCCACCACCGGGGATTCGCGCAGCAAACGCAGGGCCTTGATGGTGATCAGTTCCGGATCACCGGGGCCGACGCCGAGGCCGATCAAACGTCCAGGTTGCTGCATCATTCGATCTCCGTGGCGAGGGCATTGACAGCGGCGGCGGCCATGGCGCTACCGCCCAGGCGACCCTGCATGATGACAAAAGGCACGCCACGGCTGTCAGCCGCCAGTGCTGCCTTGGATTCGGCTGCGCCGACGAAACCCACCGGAAAACCGAGGATCAACGCCGGTTTCGGCGCACCGGCGTCGAGCATTTCCAGCAAGTAAAACAGCGCCGTCGGCGCATTGCCGATGACCACCACACTGCCTTCCAGATGCGGGCGCCACAGTTCCAGCGCGGCGGCGGAGCGGGTGTTGCCCAGCTCGCGAGCCAGTGCTGGAACACTGTCATCGCGCAGGGTGCAGATCACCTGGTTGTTCGCCGGCAAGCGTGCGCGGGTCACGCCCTCGGAGACCATCCGCGCATCGCACAGGATCGGCGCACCGGCCGCCAGCGCATCGCGCCCCGCCTTGCCCGCACCTTCGGAAAACTGCAAACCGTCGATGGCCTCGACCATGCCGCAGGCGTGGATCACACGCACCGCGAGTTTCTCCAGATCGGCCGGGATGCGGTCGAGGTTGGCCTCGGCGCGAATGATCGCGAAGGAGTTGCGATAGATCTCCTGACCGTCGCGGATGTAATCAAGCATCAAGGGGGCTCCGTGAGCGGGCGTCGAGCAAGGCCGCGACCGCTTCAATAGTAAGGTTGCGTGCGTGCAGCGCGCCGAAACCCGGCTGCGCTGCATCGCGTAAATAGAGATCGTAGTGACCGGGGGCCACGGCCAGCAAAGTGACGGGCGCCGTATGCGCGGCGGCGCAGGAACGCGGGCAACCGCTCAAATGTACGTTCGGTGCTTGTCCGTGACGCTGCAGCACTTCGGCCAATTTCAGGGCATCACCCTTGGTCTCGGCCAACCCCTTGGCGCAACCGATGGAACCGGTGCAGGCGATCAACCGGGACAATGGCTGATCGGCTTCGCACTGCAAGCCCAGACATTGCAATTGCCGAATGACCTCGGCGGCGTTGTTCACGCGGACATTGGGCAGCAGCAGGCTTTGCCAAGGTGTGAAGCGCAGACTGGAATCACCGAACTCGCGTGCCAGTTGCGCCACACCTCGCAGCATCGTCGGATCGAGCCGACCCAGCGGCGGGACAGCCCCCACATAGACAACACCGGGCTCGGCCTGGGGATGTGCGCCGATGTGCACATCACTGGAGCCCGAAACCCGCTGCCAACCGACAACCGCTTGCATCAATACTCGCTCAGCCAGCCGAAGCAGTACGAACTCGACCGAGTATTCGGCCAGCAAATGACGCATACGCGTCTGCTCGGGGCGCGCCAGTTCCAGGAACAACTCAAGAACCGCGACCACCAGCGCGTGCCCGTCATCGAGTGCAACCGAACCGGCGGGGCTGTCCGTCGGGCATCCCGCCAGACCGAACGCGAACCGTCGCTCACCGTATTGCTCAAACGCCGAGAGCCACAGGTCATGGGGATGTTCGAGCATCGTCAGGTCTTCGCCACCATCGAGTTGCACGGCGAACTTGGCACTGAGGTCGTGGAACGCTTCCTGGCTTTGCAGTGTGGCAAGGATCTGCCCGGCCAGCGGGCGAGTGTCGAACAGCATGCGCCGATCGATCCCGGCGCCGGGGCTGAGCATCAGGTTGCGTACATCGTCGCCAGCCGCCGTGCGCGGCCCCAGATCGGCGGCCAACAGGCTGTCGATCAACGCCGATTGCTCGTTGCCGATGCCGCGGATCTGCAGATTGGCCCGGTTGGTCGCCTCGATCGCCCCGCTGGCGTAACGCTCGGCCGCAGACGCTACGGCCTCGGCCTGGTCGCTGCTGATCGAACCACCGTTCAACTTGATCCGGCAGATGCCGCCATCCAGTGCCGGCACGATACGCAGCAACCCCGGGCAAGCCGAGGGGCGTAAGGCAGTGGACAGCGGACGTTGGTTCAAGGCGGACCCGTTCAGGTGGCGAGGCGATTCACGGCGAAAGTGCGCGGTATTATGCCTGCTTTACTTCGCTGCATGAAAAGACTCCGGTCGGGAAGAGAAGGCAGTCAGCTCAAGGAACCCGCGCTATCATGCCGCCCAACAACGTTTAACGCGTGATTGAGGAATGGCATGACACCCTGGCTGACGGTAGTAGGCATCGGCGAAGACGGTTTCAAGGGCCTGGGCAAGAATGCCCGGCATGCGCTGTTGCGCGCCTCGAAAATCTTCGGCGGCCAGCGGCATCTGGATTTGCTCCCGCCGTGCATACGCGGCGAGCGCCAGCCGTGGCCGACCCCCTTCTGCCTGGAGTCGCTACTGTCGCGCCGTGGCGAACCCGTCTGCGTCCTGGCCAGTGGCGACCCGATGTTCTTCGGCGTCGGCGCCAGCCTCGCCCGGCAACTCCCCGCAGCCGAGATGCTGACGCTTCCCGCGCCGTCCTCCTGCTCACTGGCCGCAGCACGAATGGGTTGGCCCTTGCAGGAAGTGGTCACCCTTTCGGTGGTGGCCCGGCCTGTCGCCGCACTCAACGCCCACCTGTCCAGCGGCGTGCGCTTGCTGGTATTGAGCAACGACGGCCGCAGCCCCGCAG
>NZ_JBGCUL010000403.1:0-3996 GCF_054177685.1 Pseudomonas sp. P5_A2_2 | reverse complement strand
ATCTAAAGACGTCCACGGACGTCTTTTTTTTGTGCCTGAAATCCACCCGCCTCTCAGACAGCCAACTCAAGGTTGTCAAACCAAAAGACAAGGATTAAATCCTCATCGATGGTGAGCCGCTCCAGACCGCGTACTGGCGGCGGCCGAGGATGAGGTGCCGGCGTTGCTCATGGTTAATCAACCGTTTTCGCCAGGCCCCGACACCGATGCATCCAACGTGGCGACTACTTGCAGTAACCGAGGGTCGCTACGCTGCGCAGGATCAACCGCACCAGCATGGTCTGGCGGGTCACCCCGGTCTTGGAGAAAGTCGAGCGCAGGTGTGCCCGTGAGGTGTTGCGGCTGATGCCCAGTTCTTCGGAGGCTTCGTCCAGGGTCAGGCCGTTGGCCAGCAGCATGGCCAGCTGGGTTTCGGCCGGGGTAAAGTCGAACAGGGCGCGGACAATCTCTTGCGGTGCACAGGATTGCTGTTCCGGGTCGCTGATGAAGATCACCACCGCTGGGCACTGTTTGCCTTCGCTCCAGTCTGACAACGGTACCGAGCGCACGATGATGCCCAGGTCCGCGCGGCCCGAAGGCCTTTGCACGCGCAGGGCTTCGACCACCGAGGGGTTGCTGCTTTTTTGCGAGAGCAGCGACTGTTTCACCAGGCGGCGGAACTCCTGGGTGTCCCGCGCGGTGCCGATCTGCAGGCCATCGTTGACCAGCTTGATACCGTCTTTTTCCTGGATCAGGCGGTCGGCCACCTGGTTGGTCCGCAGCACTTTGCCGGCTTCGTCGAGAATGATCGTGCCAACCGCCATCTGATCTACCGCGCCGGCATAGAGGTTGCGCTCGGTTTCGATGCGGTTCAAGCGCATATGGATCTCGATCGAGCGTTCCAGGTGCGGAATGAACTGTGCCAACAGGGCCTTTTCATCATTGTTGAAGGCCCTGTCGTCTCGACCGCGGCTGATGCGGATGCGGCACTGAGCGCCGTCGGCAGTGTTGATGTCGGCGCCGAGGACATGGAACACGTCCTGTGGTTCGAGGAAATTCTTGCAGAACTCGGAGTTTTGCCAATCATCGTCGGAGACGAATTCGGCCAGGGTGACGACTTGGCGGTTGGGCAGGTCGACAAAAGGGTCGAGGGTGAAAAAGTGCTGGTTATAGGAGGCCGTGGTTTCGGCTGAGGAACCCGTGGTGTGGATCATCAGGCCAGTGTCGTGTTGACTCGGTGGGCGCAGGATGAAGGTGACGAACTTGCTTTGCAGATACACATTGAGCCGGTTGAGGAAGGTCGTCCAGGGGATGTTCTCCAGCGGTCCTTGATAGAGGTTGCCGACGAACTCGCTGAACGTCTCGAGGCTGAGGCTCTGCATGGACAATCCTTTTATATTTATTAGTGTTGGAGATGGTCGAGAATAGGTGCCGCCGTCGATTGAGCGCAACACCCGGATCTATAGTCTGAAAGGAGGTGGGCCTACCTGCCAGATCGTGTAACTTTGCGTCCTGCGAAGCGCGCCGGCCGGCCGGTGAGTTTACTTGTACGATCCACCCTATGGCCGATGTTAAACTGCGACTCGTTTCGTACCATTGGTCGACTCAAAAGATTGGTGTGWTGACCCAGCAAGTCAGGAAAATAGAACGCTTGACGCTTAAAAGCGTCGTCACGCGAGCAAAGCTCGTGTCAATTGCCGAACGCCTGTTCGCCGAGCGCGGTATCGAAGGGGTGTCGTTAAGCGACATCAACAAAGCCGCCGGGCAGCGGAACAAGAACGCCACGAATTACCACTTCGGCAGCAAGGATGGCTTGCTGCAGGCCATCCTCGACAAGCATGAACCTGGTATTGCCGCTCGGCGCAACGGGTTGCTCGATGAACTTGAGCGGCGAGGTAATCCTTCGGTGAGAGACGTGGTCCGCGCGCTGATGTATCCGGTGGCCGACAAGATGTTCGATCCCAACGGTGGGAAGGACTTTATCCGTCTGGATGCCCAACTGGTGGTGGTGCATACGCTCTCCGTACAGAACCTGCGCGCTTCCACGCTCAATCTGGGTCAGGTGGATCGGTTGAGGCGGGCGCTGCTCGGGGTCCTCCAGGACCTGCCCGAGTCCGTGGCCCAGCAGCGTCTGCACTTGGCGGCAGTATTGCTCCTCCATGGACTCGCCGATCACTCTCGCATGCTTGATGCGAGCGATAAGAAGACCTTGGTGATGGACACCGAGTTGTTCATCAAGAACATCGAAGACTGCCTGGTGGCACTGCTGGCGAGCCCCATGTCGCCCGAAACTGCCTCCCTTCTTTCCCGCTTTGACGTACCCGAACAGGTTCCAACCCACGTTTACAGCTTGCCCTCATGAGGCAGCTGTAAACATTGCATAGGTAATGGCTGCTACCTGGAGAGGCTCCTTTCGAACTCGCGCGTAAAGCGATCGACTTCCGATTCGGGCAGATGATTGATACCTCCCGCCAGTTTCCTGCCACCGCCGCTGTCAAAGGTGCGGCAGAAGTCAGCCGCAGCCACCGGACTATGTCCGGGAGTGCGCACGCTTACCGTGAATCCACCTTGCCTTTTAGGCGACAGGATACCGAGCGCGCGATCTGGCTGTGCCTGCATGAGCTCGTTGGCCAGGGTTCCGATGGCCCGCCGTGCCCATGGCGCGTCAGGCAACATCAGCAGCATCGCGCCGGGTATCTGGCGTGTCGGCGTAAGCCGGCGAGCCAGATCCATGTCCTCCTCATAGCCTGCCGCCAGCCGTGCGTAGGCATCCGAGCCTGTGACGAACTCCAGCGGATCGGCGAACGGCTGCATCAGGGTCGACAGCTCGGCCGGATCGAAATGCAGATCGGCAATGGTCTCGCCATAAGCGTTGTAGTTGAGATAGAGGCCGAGCCGCTCCAGGGTCCTGACCGCTCCAGCATCTATGCCTTGCGCCTTGGCCATGGCGCAGCCCACCTCAGGCAGGCTGTCGCCGTATGCCGCGGCAATCGCCCATGCACGATGGCGACCGCCAAGATAGCGGTCGACCAGGATGCTGGTACAGACATCGGCAGCCTCGTCGATATAGGGCTCGAAGCGCCCATGCCGAGGCATCTCCCCCGCGTGATGATGATCGAAGTAACGCACCGAAGCGCCCGCCTCAAGCAGGCGAAGCAGATCGGTACGATTCTGATCGAGGGAGATGTCGAGTGCGGTGATGGCATCCCCCTCGCACGCTTCGATACGCCGCAGTAACTGAATGTCGCGTTTGACACCAGTCAGCAGCCTCGCGTTGGCGAACTCGCCAGGCGCGGCAAGCCGCAGTTGTTGCAACGCACACAACCCATCGGCATCCCCATTGAATGCAACGTAGAGATTCATAGGGCCTCACGAGCGACAAGATGGCTGACGATCAGTTCGGCTGCTTCCTCGGGAGAGCAAGCGGTGGTGTCGATGCGAATTTCCGGGTTTTCCGGCGGCTCGTAGGGGGAATCAATACCGGTGAAATTCGTCAGTTCGCCACGGCGAGCCTTCTTGTAGAGGCCTTTGGGATCCCTCTGTTCAGCCACGCTGATCGGCGTGTCGACAAACACCTCGAAGAACTCGCCCTGCTCCACCAGCTCGCGCGACATTCTGCGTTCAGAACGGAATGGAGAGATGAAGGACACCAGAACGATTTGCCCCGCATCGACCATCAGCTTGGCGACTTCGCCTACGCGCCTGATGTTCTCGACCCGGTCGGCTTCGGAGAAACCGAGATCCTTGTTGAGACCGTGGCGCACGTTGTCACCATCAAGCAGATAGGTATGTTTGCCCAATGCATGCAGTTTCTTCTCGACGAGGTTCGCGATCGTGGACTTGCCGGCACCCGACAGCCCTGTGAACCAGAGTACGCAAGGCTTCTGCCCCTTGAGGGTGGCGTGCGCCTGCTTGTTAACGTCAATCGCCTGCCAGTGGATGTTCTGCGAGCGACGCAAGGCAAAGTGCAGGAGTCCAGCGCCGACCGTATTGCTGGTCAGGCGGTCAATCATGATG
>NZ_JBGCUL010000402.1:0-4021 GCF_054177685.1 Pseudomonas sp. P5_A2_2 | reverse complement strand
GTTGTGGAACGGTGTGACCAGTGGAACCCAGATACCTTGAAACGCAGACATGCACTTTCTCCTGATGGTTGACCGATTTCGTCACCGTCAGGGGCATGGAAGGAGAGTAAGCAAGGGGAGGGTGGTCCGTCGCGCTCAATGTCCTGTCAGCTCATCTGACGGGACAGCGCGCCCCGGTCACATGAGCGACTGTTTCTTCGATTTGAGGGCGTGCGCAACGCAACCTTGCGCCTTGGCAATCAAGCCAATGACGGAAGTGTTGAGGTTGAAGGTTGCGGACATACTTGCTTACACCCTGAGTGAGGCGCCCAGTTTTAAAAGMCGGAGCGCCGTTTGTCAACCACGAAAATCAGCGAACTCCGCGCGCATCCGGCCATTGTGCTTGGCCTTGTAGAGCAGCTGATCGACCTGTTCGATGAACTCCAGCGCCGTGGCATGCACTGAAACGCCGGTGGTGCCGACACCGAGGCTGACGCTCAGCAAGTTCGACACCCTGGAAAACTCATGGGGAATCTGCTGCTGGCGAATCAGGTGCAGGCATTTGTGCGCCACCATCCGCGCGGACTCGGCATCGGTTTCCGGCAGCAGCCAGACAAACTCTTCACCGCCGATCCGCGCAATGAAATCCCGTGGCCGGTTCGCCGCCAGGGACAAGGTCTGGGCCACGCGGCGCAGGCATTCGTCGCCCTTGATGTGGCCGTAATGGTCGTTGTATTGCTTGAAGTAATCGATATCCAGCACCAGCACCGACAATGGCAGGCCGGTGCGCTGGGCGTGGTTCCACTCGCGTTCCAGCACGGTGTCGAACATGCGCCGGTTGGCGATGCCGGTCAGGCCGTCCTGGAAGGAATACTCTTCAAGCTGCTTTTGCAGGCGGATCAGGTGTTCTTCGGTTTTCTTGCGCTCGCTGATATCGAACATGAAGCCCACCAGCGCCTCGACTTCACCGCCCTTGCGCACGACGTGCACCACATCGCGGATCCACACGTACTCGCCGCTTTCGGTGAGTGCGCGATAGTCGGCTTCGTGATCGATACCGGCGCGCGATTGCGAGACGCAGAAGTCCATCACGTAGTCGCGATCATCCGGGTGCATGCGCTCGACCCAGTCGTTGACCGACGCCCAACTGTCCTGCTTCCAGCCCAGCAATTCTTCGATCTGTGGTCCGATGTAGCTGAACGTCATGGTTTTCCAGTCGATGCGCCAGGGAATCGCCCGGGTCGACTCAAGCAGGGTTTTATAAACGTCGCTGTCGGTATCCACTGAACTCATGAAGGGCCTGCCTCGATGAAAATGCAGCGCCATCATGTTGTTACCACTTTGCTGAATCAAGCGGGCAGCCGATGAATGGCACACAGTCGTATCATTGAGCAAGATTGTTCAAGCCTTGGGCCGCGACTGCTGGCACAGTCCGGGGTCTTTCCCTGTCTGTAGAACGTTATGTCCAACTCACTCATGCCCCGCAGTGCCTTTTTACGCGGCGCTGCGGCGATCATGCCGTTGTCCCTGGCCACCGCGCCCTGGGGCTTGCTGGCCGGATCCATGGCCATCGAAGCCAACCTCACACCCCTGCAAGGTCAGGGTTTGTCGGGCATTGTGTTTGCCGGCGCCGCGCAACTGGTGGCCATTGGCATGCTCAAGGGCGGTGCCGGGATTTTTTCGATCTTGCTGACCACGTTGCTGCTGACCTCCCAGCATCTGCTTTACGGCATGAGCATGCGCTCGGTGATTGCTCCTTTACCGGGGCGCTGGCGCGCGGGCCTGGGTTTTTTGCTCACCGACGAGTTGTTCGCCTTGACCAGCCAGCACGACAAACAGCAGTTCAACCGCTGGTACGCCCTGGGCGTGGGCCTGACGTTCTACATCGCCTGGAACCTGTTCACCCTGGCGGGGATTGTGCTTGGCAGCAGCATTCCCGGCCTTGAGCACCTGGGCCTGGATTTCTCCATCGCGGCCACCTTCATTGCCCTGATCACCCCGGTGGTGCGCAACGTGCCGACCGTGGTGTGCGTGGCGGTGTCGCTGTTCTGTTCGGTGCTGTTCAGCTACTGGCAATGGGGCTCGGCGCTGGTGCTCTCGGGGCTGGCGGGGATGACCGCGGGGTTTGTCTGCAATAAATTCTACGGTGGACGCACATGATGGTCTGGGCAGTGATTGTCGGAATGGGCGTGTTGGTGTTCCTCAACCGCTATGTTTTTCTGGAACCGCGATTGCCGGTGCGCTTGAGCAGCAATGCCCGGCAGTTTCTCGGGTTTGCCGTGCCGGGCATGTTGACCGCGATCTGTGGGCCGATTGTGTTCATGCCGGAAAAACAGCTGAACCTGCACTGGGACAATCCCTATCTGATCAGCTCGCTGGTGGCGGTCGGGCTGGTGGTTTACACGCGCAATACGTTGCTCAGCATGCTGTTGAGCATGGGCTTCTTCTTTTTGTTGCGCTGGTGGCTTTGAGCGGGGCAGGGGAACTGATCTAAGCTTAAGTTGATGACCGATCCCTTCAGGAAGCGAGGTGAACATGGCCAATGAACCCAAGCAACCGGACCTGGAAGAAGACGAGGACGAACCCACGGAAGAAGAGATTGAGCAGCAGAAACGTTCGATACCGGACTGGAAGCATCCTGACGACGGTAAGGAACTGTCAGAGCCTGACCGCAAGTTCTGACCGGCACGCGAATACGACAAAGCCCCGCCATTGAGCGGGGCTTTGTCGTTATTGACAGGTTCATGGAATTTCTTTAATCAGCGCGGCGCCCTGGTTCCTGACATTGCCAACGGCCTTGTCGACCTTGTACCACTCAAATACATCACTGACCTCGCCCTGGGATAACRCCATTTCCTCGGCTCGTTCCTTGGGCGTGGCCGGGTCCAGCCATTCCCGCGCCAGCTCGGGTGAGAACACCACCGGTCGTCGGTCATGCACGTCAAGCATGCCGCCTGCGCTGTCGGCCGTCAGGATCACGAAACCGTCGTGCTCTCTGTGAGGGGCTCCGCCGATGGGGTACTGGCCGATCGCCGCACAGAAAACCGGAGCCCGGTTCCGTCGCCGGATCAACCACKGCTGTTTGTTACCGTCACCGGCGTCGACCCATTCGAACCAGTTATCAATCGGGCAGATCGCGCGATGGGGCCAGATCGCCCGGAAGTACGGACCGTGGGCGACTTTTTCGACCCGGGCATTGACCGGCTCCGTGCGATCCGTCGCCCAGTGCGGTCGCCAACCCCAGCGCACCAAGTCGGCATGAAGCCGCTCGTTCTCCAGATGCAGCAGGGCGAGTGGCGTGGTGGGCGCGGCGTTGTAGTGCGCCAAGGGTTCGTTACCGACGCGGTTGATCAGCGCGTCGGGGATGCTCAGCACCGCCACGAAGTCGTGGATTCCACGGTATTGCGACAGTCGTCCGCACATGGCCTGACACCCTGGTTGAGCATTTTTTTCAGTTTAGTTGGTGGCGACGAAACGGGCTTGGCAAGCACTGGAACCAAACTCTGTGTACCTTATCCAACCTCGGCCCGCCGTCTCGATGCGGGCCAGCGACGGATGAACGGGCGAAGGATTCCTGCCAGTTGAAGCAGCGACCGTGATGGTCTGACCCAAGGCAAAAGATGAAACAGTTGTTCAAGTGTTTAACGGTGTGCGCCTTGGCAGTAGGTCTGCTGGGGTGCATTGCGGCGCCCATCGAAATGACCCCGYAGACCGAACAGCGTCTGAGTGCACAACCCCCCATCCGCTTTCTGTTGACCTTCGATGACGGTCCCAGTGCATCGAGCTGGTGGAATCCGACCGTCACGGTGCTCGAGAGCCTGGCGCAAAACCCGCTGCAACCGGGCATCAAAGCCGTGTTCTTCGTGCAAACCCGTGCGCCGCGAGCCGGCGGTAGCGAGTTGGGTCGGGACATCATGCGCCGCGAACACGCCGAAGGTCATATCCTGGGCTTCCACACCGCCACGCCCTGGCACACCAATCATCGCTCGCTGGAGCCCCAGGAGCTGGAACAGTCCCTGACCGATGGCAGCGCCGACATCGC
>NZ_JBGCUL010000006.1:52412-69294 GCF_054177685.1 Pseudomonas sp. P5_A2_2 | reverse complement strand
GCCTTGGTCAATGTGGTCGGGTTGACCTTGATAATGACCGGGGTGAGGATTTTCGCACCGCGCAGGGCGATTGCCGCGCCCCCCCGATGAAAGGCTGGCGCCTGGCCGGGTTGGGTGCGTGTACCTTCAGGGAAAATGATCAGGGTCTGGCCGTCTTTCAGCGCGTCGGCAGCCGCGTCGAGCATGTCCATGCTGCCGTCATTGCTGATGTATTCGGTGCTGCCCAGCGGTCCGCGGGTGAAAGGGTTTTCCCAGAGGCTTTGCTTGACCACGCAGTTGGCGTGACGCACCAGGCCGATCAGAAACACCACGTCGATCAGTGACGGGTGATTGGCAATGATCATCTGCCCGGGACGACCGAGTTTTTCCGCGCCTTCAATGTTATAGGTCAGCACCCCGGTACGGGCCATGAAACGCACAAAAATCCAGAAACAGCGGCTGACCGTTTGTCTGGCCCGCAGCCGATGGGTCTGGGCGTCGCCGGGCAGACAGTTCAGCACAGGGAAAATCACCAGACGCAGGCACAGCCCACCCAACCCGAACAGGGCAAAGCTCGCGGCGGTGGCCAGCAAGCGCCAGTAATAGGCGTCGCGGTTTTTTTCGGTCATGGGTTGCGTTGCCAGGTCCATACGCGATTTTTCCAGGCATGTTGGCAAGTGGTTTGCTGGCCGAGCATCGTACGCAACAGATTCAGCGCGTGGGGCCAACGGGTGTTGGACAACGCATCCGCGGGGCTGTTCAGGGACAACTGCCAGTCGGTACCGGGTGTGATCAGCAGGCCGACGGCATAAGGGAACGGCACGTCGTCGATCCAGGTTGAGTAAGCCTCGGGTGGTTGCTCTTCGGTGACCACCAGAAGTACTGCCGGAGCGCCTTCAGCCAGCAATGCGGCAGCTTCCAGCATGCCGTGTTCCAGGCCGTCGCCTGCGGCGGCCAGGGCCGTCATTTCGCTGGTTTCACCGCGCATGATCGACCACAAGCCAATAATCGCGTTATGCACGGACAAGCTGAACTGGGTTGGCGACAGCGGCTGGTCGGCGGCCAGATCACTGAGAATGTCGACGGTGCGGGGCGTTTCGCCGTGACGGGAAACAAAGACCAATGGCAGATCCTGCCGACCTTCGGCCAATGGCCAGCCGACACTGAAGGCCATCCGCGCCAGACGGCTGAGCCGGCGGCGCTGCATGGCCGGCAGAAAGGAAACGTCGGGAGCGGCATCGCTGTCCGGCAGCACGACCGGTTGTCGGCTCCAGGCCTGCCAATCGCTCACGCTTTCAAGCCCCGGGGCCCAGGCGCGCCATTGGGCGATGTTGAAGTTGATCACAGACATTCATCCCGCCCTCACGGGCTTACTTGACGCGGGGGAGCGGCCGAGAGCCGAGACTCACCCTGCGTGGCGTTTGGCGCCGAGTGGCGCGCATTATCCCGGTGCCGGGAACGTGTAGCAAATGCTGGTTACATTTTGCTCAATAAGATGAAGCGGCTGACTCGAAAAAATTGAACGATTGGTAATTATTCACAAAATCATGCCTCCGTCTGTCGGCTCTGACGTCGAGCCATCGGGCCGTTCAGGGCTTTTCAAGCAGGAGAAGGCAACTGACGGTGTAGTCCCTTTGCTGACAAGGTAGCGAAGCGACGCGGTGGACCACTACACTCGGTCATTCTTTGGTACACGGAGGTTTTGACATGCGGCGCGTGGTGTTCAATCAGAAAGGTGGCGTTGGCAAATCCAGCATTGCCTGCAATCTGGCGGCGGTCAGTGCCAGCGAGGGTTTTCGCACCTTGTTGGTGGATCTCGATGCCCAGGCCAACTCCACTCAGTACCTGACGGGGCTCACCGGTAACGACATCCCGATGGGTATCGCCGATTTCTTCAAGCAGACGCTGTCTTCCGGGCCGTTCTCCAAAAAGAATCAGGTCGACATCTACGAAACCCCGTTCGATAACCTCCATGTCGTGACCGCAACCGCCGAGCTGGCGGACTTGCAGCCAAAGCTTGAAGCCAAGCACAAGATCAACAAGCTGCGTAAGTTGCTTGAGGAGCTTAGCGAAGACTACGACCGGATTTACCTCGATACTCCGCCAGCGCTGAATTTCTACGCGGTTTCAGCGTTGATTGCCGCCGATCGTGTGTTGATCCCCTTCGATTGCGACAGTTTTTCACGTCAGGCACTGTACGGCCTGATGGCGGAAATCGAAGAGTTGAAGGAAGACCACAACGAGGGCCTGGAAGTCGAAGGCATCGTCGTCAACCAGTTCCAGGCCCGCGCCAGCCTGCCCCAGCAAATTCTCGATGAGCTGATCGCCGAAGGCCTGCCGGTGTTGCCGGTGTACCTGGCCAGCTCGGTACGCATGCGCGAATCCCACCAGGCCAACACGCCGCTGATCCATCTCGACCCGCGGCACAAGCTGACCCAGCAATTCGTTGAGCTGCACAACCTGTTGGAAAACGCCTGAAAAACCTGTGGGAGCGAGCTTGCTCGCGATGGCAGTGTGTCGGTCAACAGAGATGTTGAATTTGACGCCCTCATCGCGAGCGAGCTCGCTCCCACAGGGTCTGTGTTGCTTCAGATCCCCTGGCTACGCAACCAGCTCATCAGTTGCGGTAACGGGAAAGCCCCGCTCTGCCGGGCGACTTCCCGGCCGTTCTTGAACAGGATCAGGCTCGGAATCGAGCGAATCCCCAATTGCGCCGACAACTGCTGGTTCGCCTCGCTGTCCAGTTTGGCCAGCCGACACTTGCCCGCCAGTTGCCCGGCTGCCTGTTCGAACACCGGCGCAAACGACTTGCACGGCCCGCACCAGTCCGCCCACACGTCCACCAGCAACGGCAGATCGCCCTTGATCTGGCTGGCGTAGTCGCCTTGCTTCAATTCAAACGGTTTGTTCAGCAGGACTTCGGCCTTGCAGCGACCGCATTTTGGATGATCGTCGAGACGCTCGGCGGGAATGCGGTTGAGGCCGTTGCAGTGAGGGCAGGGGATGAGGAGTGGGTCGGTCATGGTGAGGCTCTTCGGAAGTTGGTAGTCAGAGCGTTGATCTGGAGGTAAGAACCCTGTTTATCAAGATTCGGATTTGTAGGCAGGAGCCTTCTGCAATTGGAGAGGCCACCTACAGGCGACGGTGCCTCTGTCTGCTAGGTAGCGAGTTATTCAATTTGTAATCTTTTCGCGCACTTTCCGATAACAACCAAGAGGCGCAAAAATGCAAAGAATCGTTAAGCAAGCCATTGAACACTGGTCATCCGTATCTTGGCTGCTAAAACGGCCTCAATCAGAAGTTGAATTCGACCGGTTGGTCAAATCGCGGGATGAGTTGCTAGTGATGATGGGCGGTGATGAATTGCACTCACTTGAGGGTTTGGTGTCGATCATAAGCGATCATATCGAAGCCTATGATCGGGAGCGCCGTTCATCGCCAATCCAAAATGTTTAATGTTCTGCCTCACGACGAACAACTGATCTCCAGATGCTTGCCCCACTCCGGTGGTCGCTCGGCATAACTTTCCATCCCCGGTTGTTCCACGAACGGATTGCTCAGTACCGCGTGCAGTCGGCGGACTTCCGAGTAGTCGCCGCTCTCTGCCGCATCGATGGCCTTTTGCGCCAGGTAGTTGCGCAGGATGTACAGCGGGTTGACTGCGTGCATCCGCTGGCGGCGCTGCTGTTGATCGAGCGTGCCTTCACGGGCCACCCGGGCGACGTAGAGCTCGCCCCAGGCGTCAAAGCCCTTGAGGTCGACGAAGTCATCACGCAATCGGGTGATGGCCTGTTCCGGTGCTTCATCACCCAGGCGGCGGAAAAACAGGCTGTAGTCGACGCCGCTGTTTTGCATCAGTTGCAGCAGACTCTCCAGCAGCTTCTGGTCGTCGTCTTCGGCCGTTGTCAGGCCGAGGCGGCGGCGCATCAGGTCCAGGTAATGGGCCTGGAACAGCGGCAGGTACAGGCCGAGGGTTTCGCGCAGGGCTTCGATGCTGATGAACGGCGTCAGGGCCTGGGCCAGCGCGCTGAGGTTCCACTGGCCAATCGGCACCTGGTTGCTGAAGGAGTAACGGCCCTGATCGTCAGAGTGGTTGCAGATGAAGTTGGCGTCGAAGTCGTCGAGGAAGGCGAACGGGCCGAAGTCGAAAGTAATCCCGAGGATCGACATGTTGTCGGTGTTCATCACTCCGTGGCAGAAACCGTAGGCCTGCCATTTGGCGATCAGTTCGGCATTGCGCTCGACCACTTCGCGGAACATCGCCAGGTACGGCTCCGGTTGCTCCAGGCACTCCGGGAAGTGCATGGCCAGCACGTGATCCCCCAGCTCTTTCTGCTGCTCGGGGCGCTTGGTGTAGTAGAAATATTCGAAGTGGCCGAAGCGCACATGGCTTGGCGACAGACGCAGGATCATGGCCGCGCGCTCCTGCTTTTCGCGCCACACCGGGGTATCGGAGCCGATCACGCACAGGGCGCGTGTGGTCGGGATGTTCAGGGCTTGCAGGGCTTCGGACGCGAGGAATTCGCGAATCGACGAACGCAGTACCGCCCGGCCATCGCCCATGCGTGAAAACGGCGTCTGGCCGGCGCCCTTGAGGTGCAGGTCCCAATGTTCGCCGGCCTCGTTGTACACCTCGCCCAGCAACAGGCCGCGACCGTCGCCCAGTTGCGGGTTGTAGAAACCGAACTGATGCCCGGAATAGACCATGGCCCTTGGGATCGCATCGGCCCAGAGCTTGTGGCCGCTGAACAGTTCGGCGAACTCCGGGGTTTCGGCCACGGCCGGGTCGAGGTCGAGCAGCGCCATGGCGGCGGGGCTGGCCACTACCAGGCGCGGATTATCGATGGGCTCGGGCAGCACATGGGCGGAAAACGCATCGCCCAGGCGGTCGAAGCGGTTATCGAAGGTGAGTTCGTCGAGGGCTTTCAAGGGCCGGCTCCAGCAGAATGTCCGAGCATTCTGCTGGGGAATGGCCGGTTAGTCGAGTTCGGCGGCGGGCGGCTCTTTCGGCGGTTTGCCGTCGACCAACGGCACGATGGTCTTCGCTTCCGGTTCGATTGGCACCATCTTGTATTCCTGGCCGTGCAGGTTCTTGAGGTAAACCTCCATCTGCCGGAACGAGATGTTGATGTGCTGTTTCTTGAACTCGCGGTTGATGAAGCGGTTGACCTCGTCGAGCACCGGGTTGCGGTCACCGAGGTCGCGCACGTGCATGCGCAACTCGTGGTCGAGGGTGCTTTCGCCGAAGTTCAGGAAGTACACGTGCGGCTCCGGGTCTTTCAGGACGCGCGGGTTATCGCGTGCTGCCTTGAGCAACAGCTCCTTCACCAGGTCCAGGTCCGAGCCGTAGTCGACACCGAGCTTGAGGGTCACCCGGGTGATGGTATCGGTCAGCGACCAGTTGATCAGTTGCCCGGTAATGAACGTCTTGTTCGGGACGATGATGTCCTTGCGGTCGAAGTCGGTGATGGTCGTGGCACGGATGCGAATCTTGCTCACCGTACCCGACAGGTTGCCGATGGTGATGGTGTCGCCGATCCGTACCGGGCGCTCGAACAGGATCATGATGCCGGAAATGAAGTTGGCGAAGATCTCCTGCATGCCGAAACCGAGACCGACCGACAGCGCCGCTACCAGCCATTGCAACTTGTCCCAGCTCACGCCAAGGGTCGACAGCGTCGAGACGAAACCAACGCCGGCGATCACGTACGACAGTAGCGTGGTGGTCGCGTAGGCGCTGCCCTGGGCCAGGTTGAGCTTGGACAGCACGAACACTTCCAGCAGACCCGGCAGGTTGCGCGCCAGGGCAAAGGTGATGCCGATGATGATCAGTGCACCGAGCATGTCGCCGATGCTGATCGGCACCATGCTCATGTTGGCGCCGGTGCCGCTGGTGTATTCGTAGAGAGTGACGTTGTCCAGGTACGAGAACACGCTGATCAGGTCGGACCAGACCCAGTACAGCGCGACCATGAAGCCGCCCAGCAGCGCCAGACGGATCAGGCGCAGGGACTGTTCGTTGACCTTCTCGATGTCCATTGTCGGCTCTTCGACGACTGCTTCGCCGTCGGCGGTCTCTTTTGCTGCGTTACGTTTGGCCAGGGCGCGCTGATAAGCCAGGCGGCGCGCCGCTACGCTGAGACCTCGCACGAACGTGGCTTCGATCACCAGCCAGAACATCAACAGGTACAGGGTGTTGATCAAGCGGTCGCTGAGCTTCAGYGCGGTGTAGTAGTAGCCGAAGCACACCGCCACGAACAGCGCGACGGGCAGGGCGGTGAACAGGATCCCCACTAGCTTGCGGAACAGCGAGGCGTTCTTGTGGGTCGGGCTACTGATGAGCAAGCGGCTGAGCAGCAAGGTCATCAATGCGTAGCAGGTGAGTACCACCGGCATGCCGATCACGTCATCGGCCAGCGCCGCCGGTTGCAGTTCGGCAACGGCCACTACGGTCACCAGTGCCATCACCACGATGCCGAGGCGGCGGACCCAGATGCGCAGGAATTCCACCTGGGGCTTTTCCCAGCGGAAATGCAGTTCTGCCACACCGCCCGGCGCGAGGATCCGGTAGGCGGTGTAGAACACCAGCCAGGCCCCGGCCATTTGCAGCAGCGCCGCGCCCATATTGGCGTTCTGCCCACGGGCGTCGATTCGCAGGGCCAGTCCGCACAAGGCGAGCCCCAGGGAAACCGGCATCGCCAGCAGAATATTGATCAGAATCGCCTGCGGCGTGTGCCACTGGCTATCGCGTTTGAAGTGACCGATGTCCTGGTGAACCTTGTTCAGTCGCGCGTACAGATTCTTGCGGCGCCACAGCAGCGCACCGATCAGCAGTGCCAGTGGCAGGAACAGCAGCGGGCGCTGGGTCAGACCGTCGGTCAGTTCGCTCAGGCTTGAAAGTACCGGCAGCGAATCGAGTTGTCGCTGCAGGCGATCCGGCACACTGCTAATCCACTCCAGTTCCAGCGGCTTGTTGCTCGGGATCCAGAACATCTGCTCATCGAGGGTCGCCCGCAGGCTTTGCGCCGTGCTGAGCAATTGCTTCTGGTTCAGTTGCAGGGTGATGGATTCATTGAGCACCGCGCTCAGTTCGCGATTGAGGCGTTCCAGCAGATCGGCGCGGGTGGTGGCCAGTTCCATCAGGCTTTTGCGCAGCTGCGGCGTGACTTGCTCGGGCGGCTGGGTCGCCAGCAGGTTTTCGACGTAGGTGGTCGGACTGCTCAGCAATTCCCGTTGCTGGCTGACTTCGAACTGATACAGGCGAATGTCGGCGATCTGGTCGGCCAGGTTGCGGTCGAGCCGCAGGCGCGGCAACGCCTGTTTCTGTTTGTAGAGAATCTTCGAGAGCAGCAGGCTGCCTTTGAGCACGTTGATTTGCTCGTCCAAGGCCGAGTCGCTCTGGGTCAGGCTGTCCAGCTGTTGCTTGGTCTGCAGATTTTGCTGGGTGACTTCGTTGAGGCGGTCGGTGCTTTTGAGCAGGTAGTCCGAAAGCTTCAGGTTGGTCGCGCTTTCGGTGGCCAGCAGGCTGCTGCCGCCAGCCTTCTGCGCTTCGATGGATTGCTGGGTGACCGTTTCCTGGGACAACGCCAGTCGCTTCTGGTTGATCAGGTTTTGCAATTCCTGGATTTCCCGATCCAGGCGGTCGGACCGCTCCGACAACAGGTCATGCTGGCTGTTGCCGAGGTCTTGCAATTGGGTATTGCCGGCCAGTTCCTGGCGCCGTAACGGGATCAGGGCGTTCAGCGCAGCCAGCTCGGCGTTGAGCTGGTCGCGCTGCTCGGCGCTCAAGGTCTTGCCGGCGTCCTTGCCGTTTTTGAGGATGGTGTTGATCTGCTGAATGCGCGTCTGGCTGCTGGAAATCTCCGCTTGAGCACGCTCGGGGCGGGTCTGGGCGGTGATGATCAGGCTGTTGGCATCGGCCAGGGCTTTTTGCAGGTCGCTTTGCTGGGTGGAACGCTCTGTGAGCAATTGTTCCAGCTGCTGGATCGGTTCTTTGGCGAAACGCTGCGCCACCGGCACCACGGTGCTGGCCTTGAGGCGGGTCAGTTCACGCTGGTTCTCGAGGGTCTGTTTGGGCGCATTGTTCAATTGCTGCTTGAGCGCGGTCAGTTTCTGCTCGTAGTCACGCTTGTTGTTGAGCTGGCTCAGCGTGTTTTGCAGAACGGTTTGCAGGGCCTTCTGATCGGCTTCCGGCAATTTGCGGTCGGCGATCTTGTCCAGGCTCGCCTGCACGGCTTCGCTGGAGGGTGGTTCGGCCGCTTGCGCCGCTGGCGATAAACCAAGGGTGCCGACAGAGAGACTCAAGCCCAAAAGGGCAATGGCGAAAAGGTAGCGCAGGTTAGGCATAAAGACCGGTCAAGCAAGTGATAGTGGAAGCAGTTTAGAGGAAGAGTCCGGGACCCGGGCGACTTCCTTCGGGGAATCTGACGCCCACTTTGCCGATCTTGTTCCCGTCCATGACCGCCACGGTCCAGATGGTGTTGTTCCATTCCACCTGGTCACCCACCACCGGCGCGCCGCCGACTTTCTGGGCAATGAAGTGGCCCAGGGACATGTCCGGATCGATGCCTTCGACCTTCAGGCCATAGAGGGCCGCAACCGCGGCCAGTTGGGCGTCTCCTTCGAGTACGAAGTCGCCGAAGAAGCGCAGGTCGAGGCCCCGTTGTGGCGCCTGGCTGAAGAGTTTTCCGAGGGCCGGCAGGTTGTGTTCATGGCCGATAACACACAGCAAATCATCGACTTCGAGCACCGTACTACCCGACGGATGGAGCAATTGTTGACCGCGAAACAGGGCAGCGATACGGGTGCCTTCGGGCATTTTCAGCTCGCGCAGGGGCGAACCGATGCACCATTTCTCCGCGCCGAGACGATAAACGAACAGCTCCCACTCGCTGGTGACGTGCACTTCCAGGGCCGACCGCGAGATGGGTGCAGGTTCCGGGGGCACCGTTACTTTCAACAACCTGGCGACCCACGGCAGGCTCGTGCCCTGAACCAGCAGCGACACCAGCACGATAAAGAAGGCGAGGTTGAAATAGAGCTGGGCGTTGGGCAGGCCGGCCATCAACGGGAACACCGCCAGGATGATCGGAACCGCGCCGCGCAAGCCGACCCAGGAAATGAACGCTTTCTCGCGACCATGGAACGCCTTGAACGGCAGCAGGCCAACCAGCACGGACAGTGGCCGGGCAAACAGAATCATCCACAACGCCAGTGCCAGTGCCGGTAAGGCGATAGGCAGCAGATCGTGAGGCGTCACCAGCAGCCCCAGCACCAGGAACATGCCGATCTGCGCCAGCCAGGCCAYGCCGTCGAGCATGTGCAGGATGCCGTGACGGCTGCGCACCGGGCGGTTGCCGATCACCAGGCCGCAGATGTACACCGCCAGGAAGCCACTGCCGTGCAGGGCGTTGGTCAGGGCAAACACCACCAGGCCACCGGCGATGACCAGAATCGGATACAGGCCGGTGGCGAGGTTGATGCGATTGACCAGTTGCAGCATCAGCCAGCCACCGCCCAAGCCAATGACGCCACCGATACCGAACTCGCGCAGCAGATGGGTCAGCAGGCTCCAGTGCAGGCCGGTCTGGCCGCTGGCGAGCATGTCGATCAGGGTGACGGTGAGGAACACCGCCATCGGGTCGTTGCTGCCGGATTCGATTTCAAGGCTGGCGGTTACCCGCTCGTTCAAGCCTTTTCCGCCCAACAGCGAGAACACCGCCGCGGCGTCGGTGGAGCCGACGATGGCCCCGATCAGCAGGCCCTGGATCAGGTTCAGGTTGAACAGCCATGCGGCCGCCATGCCGGTCAGCCCGGTGGTAATCAGCACCCCGACCGTGGCCAGCGAGAGCGCCGGCCATAACGCCACGCGGAAACTCGACACCCGGGTGCGCAGGCCGCCGTCGAGCAGGATCACGGCCAGCGCGAGGTTGCCCACCAGATAGGCCGTGGGGTAGTTATCAAAAAGAATGCCGGCGCCATCGACACCGGCCGCCATGCCGACGGCCAGGATGATCACCAGAATCGGGATGCCGAGACGGGACGAAAGTGAGCTCACCAGAATGCTCGCACCTACCAGCAACGCGCCGATCAAGAACAGGCTGTTGATGGTCGTCGCATTCAAAGGCAGTACTCCAGAAAGCTGAAAGGCGGGCGCAAACTGACCATGCAGTCTGCGTGCCAGCGATTCTAACCTGTTGAAATGTGATGCTGTCAAAAAGCTTTTGAGTCATCGCAGAACCCCTGTGGGAGCGAGCTTGCTCCGGGCGGCGTTCCGACGATAGCGGTGTATCAGTCGCCATCAATGTTGAATGTGCCGGCCTCGTCGCGAGCAAGCTCGCTCCCACAGGGGGCGCGTTACCGGATGATTAGAGGCTAAACCGCCCAACCATCGTGTTCAGGTCCACYGCCAAACGCGATAGCTCATTGCTCGCCGCACTCGTCTGATTCGCCCCGGTGGCCGACTGCACCGACAGATCGCGAATGTTCACCAGGTTGCGATCCACTTCACGGGCCACCTGCGCCTGTTCTTCGGCGGCGCTGGCGATCACCAGGTTGCGCTCGTTGATTTCGACGATGGCGCTATTGATGGTGTCCAGCGACATCCCGGCACCACGGGCGATGTTCAGGGTCGATTCGGCGCGTTCGGTGCTGTTGCGCATCGAATCCACCGCGTGCTCGGTACCGCTCTGGATGCTGCCGATCATGCGTTCGATTTCGCTGGTCGACTGCTGGGTGCGGTGGGCCAGGGCGCGCACCTCATCGGCCACCACGGCGAAACCACGACCGGCCTCACCGGCGCGTGCGGCCTCGATGGCGGCGTTCAAAGCCAGCAGGTTGGTCTGGTCGGCCAGGCCACGGATCACGTCCAGCACCTTGCCGATGTCGCGGGACTCGTTGGCCAGGTCGCCGATCAGGGTCGCGGTGCTCTGCACGTCGGCGCTCATGCGTTCGATGGCGCTCACGGTTTCCTGTACCAAGTCACGGCCGTCGCCGGCAGACGTGGTGGCGTTCTTCGACGCCTCGGACGTGCTGACCGCATTGCGCGCGACTTCTTCCACGGCGCTGGTCATTTCATTGACTGCCGTGGCGGCCTGTTCGATTTCGTTGTTCTGTTGGGTCAGGCCACGGGCGCTTTCGTCAGTAACGCTGTTGAGTTCTTCGGCAGCGGACGCCAGCTGCGTGGCCGAGCCGGAAATGCGCTGCAGCGTGTCACGCAGCTTGTCCTGCATCTTCGCCATGGCCAGCAGCAAGCGGCCGGCTTCGTCTTTGCCGTCGACGTTGATCGGGCGGGTCAGGTTGCCTTCGGCAATTTGTTCGGCGGCGCTCAGGGCGTTGGCGAGCGGTTGGGTGATGCTGTTGGTCAGCAACCAGGCGAACAGCAACGTCAGGGCAGTGGCGATCACCAACAGGGTGATCACCAGGTTGAACGCCGAATCATACTGATCGGCTGCCTGCTGGTTGGTGTCGTGGCTCTGCTGGGTGTTGATCTCCAGCAGGCGGTTCAACACGGCGTTGACCGCTTCGGAGTTGTTGAGCAAATCGGTGTTGAGCAAGCTGCGCAGTTCGTCGACCTGATTGTTGCGCGACAGGCTTTTCATCCGGTCTTCGATCTGGCGGTACTGACCCAGCAACTGTATGTATTGATCGTAGGCCGCACGTTCCTGCGGGCTGGAGATCAGTTTTTCGTAGGTCGCCTGGGCGCTGCGAATCTGCTGGTTGCGCGTCTCCAGCAATTCCACGGTTTTCTGCTGCACGTCCGGCTCGCGATTCACCAGCAAGCGGTACGACAACACGCGCAGGCGCAAAGTGAGTTGGGTGAACTCGTCCAGGCTCTTGATGCTCGGCACACTGTTGTTGGTGATGTTCTCGGCGGCGCCGCGGATCTTGCTCATCTGATTCAAGGCAAACACCCCCAGAACCATCATCAAGCCGCCGATCAGGGCAAAGCTGAGGAACGCCCGAGGGGCGATATTCATATTACGAAGGGACATGGCGATCACCGAAAAGAGCGCATCCGTGCGCGGCTGAGGCTGCTGTATGAATGACTTATCGGTCGCCTGGCTGAAGTCTTGAGCCCGGCCTGTTTTAGCCGGTTGCACCTTGTGGCGACGAAGTGCAGGAACCAGATTGGCCAATCACAGTCTTTAAAACTCGCGAGGAAGGTTGCCCGTCAGCAAAATCAAGGCTTTGCGCCTGTATAACCCTGGCATCCAGGGTGACTTTTCTTTATCGTACGCGCCCATTGAAAAAGCCCGGAAAATCAAAATGTTGGAAGCATCCCTAAGCCAATTGGAACAACTGGTCAGCGACCTGGTGCAACAGAACCAGAACCTGACCGCGGAACTGGCCCAGGCCAAAGATGAAAACGAAAGCCTGCAACTGAGCCTGATGGAACACGAAGAGAAGCAAGGCGCCACGGCGGCTCGCATTCAGGCCTTGGTTGAGCGCGTCAGCGCAGGTCCTGTCAGCGCATGAGTTACAACGCCGCAGGGGTAAAAGTCGTCTCGATCCTGGGGGAGGACTATTCGATCAAGGCACCGGCCGGGGAAGAGCAGACCCTGCTGGACGCCGCGATGATGTTGAAGGCAGCCCTGGCCGACACCAAAAGGAAGTACCCGACGCTGATCGGTGACCGACTGCTGGTGCTGGCGGCGATGAATCTGTGCTCCCAGCAGATCGAAATGCAGAAACAGCACAAGCTCGAACTCGACCGTTACCAAGAGCAAGTCAGCGCCACGGTTGAAGTGATCTCAAAGACGATCAATCAGGCCTGATCGGCTTTGCGCACAACCAAAGAATAAATTGTCGGTTGGATTGTATACAATCGGCACGGCTGTTGCAGTGTTTCAGCCTCTTATTCTTTGGGGGTGCTCCATGCAGTTCTGGCGACGCAGTATTCAATGGCAGTTGATCCTGAGTATGGGCAGCTCCTTGCTGGTCAGTATTCTGATCGTGGTGGGCATTTATACCCTGGTGGTCAATCGTCTCGCCCAGAGCTATCTGGTCGAGCAAGCCTTGCCATCGAGCATCGAAGCGATGCGCAACGACATCGAGCGCATCCTCGTCCAACCCCTCACCGCCGCCAAGGACATCGCCAGCAACAGCATGGTGCGCGACTGGCTGGCAGGGGGTGAAGACGGTGCCCAGGCCAACACCTTTACTACCTATCTCGAAGGCATCCGCGCCGAGCACAAGGCTTTTACCGCGATTATTGTCGGCACCGCGTCCAACCATTACTTCACCGAAAAAGGCCTGGACCGGACCCTCAGCCGATCCAATCCGAAAGACGCCTGGTTCTACTCATTTCTCGACAGTAACCAGCCGCGCACCCTCAATATCGACAATGACACGGCAACCGGAGAATTGGCGCTTTTCATCGACTTCAAAGTCGAGCAGGCCGGTAAAGTCGTGGGCGTTGCCGGGCTTGGCCTGAGCATGAAAGAGCTGTCGGAGCTGATCCACAACTTCAGCTTCGGGGAGCGCGGCAAGGTCTATCTCGTGCGTTCCGACGGTTTGATCCAGGTCCATCCCGAGGCGCAATTGAGTGGCAAGCGCAGCCTGACCGAACAGATTGGTGCTACGGCGGCACAGGCAGTGATGGGTCAAAAAACTGCCACCACCAGCAGCAGCTTCCAGCGGGAAGGCGAGGACTTTCTTGCGTTAAGCCTGCCATTGCGCGATCTCGGCTGGACCCTGGTGGCGGAAGTGCCGCAATCACAGATCTACGCCGAAGCCCGCCGTGCCATGTGGATGAGCAGCGGCATCGGCTTGGCGGTGGCGATTGTGTGCCTGTTGCTGGTGGTGTTGCTGGCCCGTGGGCTGGTACGGCCGATTCGTCAGGTAACAGCCGCGCTGGTTGCCATTGGTAGCGGTGGTGGCGATTTGACCCGCCGGTTAGATTCCAGCCGCGCCGATGAGCTGGGTGATCTGGCGCGCGGGTTCAATCGGTTCCTCGACAGCCAGCGCGACATGATCGGCGAAGTACTGACCACCAGTGAACGATTGCGCACTGCGGTCGGGCAGGTGGCTCGAGTGGTGGACAACACCGCCGAACGCTCTGGCCGCCAACAGGAAATGACCGACATGGTCRCCACCGCTGTTCACGAAATGGGCCTGACGGTACAGGAAATCGCCCAGAACGCAGGCAATGCAGCGGTCGCGTCGCAAACAGCTCGGGATGAGGCGATGCAGGCGCGGGAAGTGGTGGGTGGTTCGATCCGCCACATTGAAAGCATGTCCCGGGAAATCGGCGTCGCGGCCACGGCGGTGGGTGAACTGGCCCATCAAGTGGCGTCCATCGATCAGGTGCTGGCGGTGATTCGCGGGATTTCCGAGCAAACCAACCTGCTGGCGCTCAACGCCGCTATCGAAGCGGCGCGGGCCGGGGACATGGGGCGCGGGTTTGCCGTGGTCGCCGATGAAGTGCGCACCCTGGCGCGACGTACGCAATCGTCCACCGATGAAATCCAGCAGATGATCGGCAGCCTCAAGCAAGGCGCGGAAAACGCGGTGTCGTCGATGCATTCCGGGCAGGCGGCGACGGGTACGGGGGTCGAGTCGAGCCAGCGTACCGGCACTTCGTTGACCGCGATCACCGGGCAGGTTGAGCGCATCAGCGATATGAACCATCAGGTGGCGACCGCGACCGAAGAGCAGTCGGCGGTGACCGAAGAGATCAACCGTAACGTGCWGGGGATTTCCGATCTGGCCCGGGCCACGGCGGGGGAGGTCAGGGCTTGCCGGGATGATTGTCAGACGTTGCAGCGGTTGGCGGATGATCTGGCGCGGCAGATGGGTGGGTTCAAGCTGAAGTGATGTGTTGATAGTGCTGGCGCCATCGCGAGCAAGCTCGCTCCCACAGGGGTTGTGTGTTGAACACAGGATTTGTGAACAACAGAGATACCTGTAGGAGCGAGCCTGCTCGCGATTGGACTTCAGCTACACCATAGATCCGGGGTCAGAACCACTCATCCTGCATCCCCAGGCACACATCATCCCGCGCCTCAAGAATCGCCAGCTCATGGTGGCAACCCGGCACTTCCCACGTCAGGAAATACCGCGCCGCCTGCAGCTTGCCTTTATAGAAGCTCACATCCGCCGCATTACCTTTGGTCAGGCCTTCCTCGGCACGGACCGCCTGCTCCAGCCAGCGCCAACCAATCACCGTGTGCCCGAACACCTTCAGGTACAGCGCCGAATTCGCCAGGCTGCTGTTGACATTGCCTTGTGCCAGATCAGTCAGCAGGCCGATGGTCACGGTTTGCAGACGCGCCACCAGTTTCTCCAGCGGTTCGCGCAGTGGCGTCAGCGACTCAAACGTCTGCGCGCGTTCGGCGGTGTCAGCGATCAGGCGGATCAGTTGCTTGAGTCCCGCACCGCCGTTCTGCGCCAGTTTGCGGCCCAGCAAGTCCAGCGACTGAATGCCGTGGGTGCCTTCGTGGATCGGGTTCAGGCGGTTGTCGCGGTAGTACTGTTCCACCGGGTATTCGCGGGTGTAGCCGTGGCCGCCGAGGATCTGGATCGCCAGTTCGTTGGCCTTAAGGCAGAACTCCGACGGCCAGGATTTGACGATTGGTGTCAGCAAATCCAGCAATTCATGGGCCTGTTTTCGTTCAGCTTCGGTCGCAAGCGTGGTGGTGTCGTCGAACAGTCGCGCCGCGTACAGGCCGAGATCGAATGAGCCTTCGACGTAAGCCTTTTGTGTCAGCAACATGCGTTTGACGTCGGCGTGCTGGATGATCGCCACCGGCGCAGTGTTCGGGTCCTTGCTGTCCGGCACGCGGCCCTGCGGACGCTCGCGGGCATATTCCAGCGAGTACAGGTAGCCGGCGTAACCGAGCATCACCGCACCCATGCCGACGCCGATCCGCGCCTCGTTCATCATCTGGAACATGTAGCTCAAGCCCTGGTGCGGCTTGCCCACCAGATAGCCGACACACTCACCGTTATCGCCGAAGTTCAGTGCGGTGGACGTGGTGCCACGCCAGCCCATCTTGTGGAACAGCCCGGCCAGCAGCACATCGTTACGCTGACCGAGACTGCCATCGTCGTTGACCAGGAACTTGGGCACGATGAACAGCGAAATGCCTTTCACCCCGGCCGGCGCGTCCGGCAGCTTGGCCAGCACCATGTGCACGATGTTTTCCGACAGCGGGTGATCGCCACCGGAGATGAAGATTTTGTTGCCCTTGAGGCGATAAGTGCCGTCGGGCGCCGGCTCTGCGCGGGTACGAATATCCGACAGCGACGAGCCCGCGTGGGGTTCGGTCAGGGCCATGGTGCCGAAGAAACGGCCGTCGATCATCGGTTGCAGGAAGCGGCGCTTTTGCTCCTCGGTGCCGAAGCTTTCGATCAGGTTGGCCGCGCCCATGGTCAGGAACGGGTACGACGTCGAAGCAGCATTGGCCGATTGAAAGTGCGCGAAGCAGGCCTGGGACAGCAGCGTAGGAAGCTGCATGCCGCCGGCGTCGAAACTGCGCGCGGCGTTGAGGAAACCGGCTTCGAGAAAGGCGTCCACCGCCGGTTTCACTTCCGGAATCAGAATTGCCTGACCGTTGTCATAGCGCGGCTCGTTCTCGTCGCCCTTGCGGTTGTGCGGGGCGAAGAACTTCTCGGCGATGCTGCGGGCGGTGCCAATGGCCGCATCGAAGGTTTCGCGATTGTGTTCGGCGAAACGCTCACGCTGGGTCAGGCCCTCGGCATCAAGGACTTCATACAGCTCGAAAGCCAGATTACGGGAACTGAGCAACGTCTCGGACATGGCGGCCTACCTATTGTTGGAATGGGCCGAGTCTAGGCGTGGGAATAGAGGCTGAACAGGATGATTGATGAGCGTGATGGTGGGGCAGAGCAGCGACTTAGCAGGCACCACAAAACAAATGTAGGAGTGAGCCTGGGCGCG
>NZ_JBGCUL010000006.1:0-52367 GCF_054177685.1 Pseudomonas sp. P5_A2_2 | reverse complement strand
CATCCGAAACAGATGTGACCGACAGACCGCTATCGCGAGCAGGCTCACTCCTACAGGGATTTGATTGCCAGGCAGCCATTGCAGCTGCCTGGCGTATCGGGTTTAGCCGATGGTCATCAAACTGGCATTACCACCCGCCGCCGCAGTGTTAACACTCAATGCCCGCTCGATCACCAAACGCTCCAGCGCAATATTGGTTTCGCCTTGCGACAGACCCTGCACACCGACGATGGCGCCGGCACGCTTGGCAACCTGCTGGCACACCGCACGCAACTGGTCGGAATGGCCGTGATGCACAACCGCATCAATCACCACTTCGTCCTTGTTCCAGTCGGAAACCAGCTTGATGCGCGCCTGAATATCCTTCGGCAGACGTGCGAACAATGCCTTGGTCAGTTCAGCTTCCGGCCAGACCGCCGAACCACCGACAGCCAGTACTGCCGCCAGTTGAGTCAGCAAGTCGCCTTCGACTTCCGCCAGGCACAACACGTGCTCACGTGGCAGGATCGCGTAGCTGTTGCGCTCGCCGGTCGGGCCAGCCAGAACGCGGGTGATGCCGCTTTGCGATTGTGCGGCGAACTGCACGCACAGGGTGCTCAGGTCGGCGAACTTGTGGCTGTCGGCCCAGGCTTTCAGGGCGGTCAGCGGTTTGCTCATGGCGTCGCGCAGACGAACGTCCGGTGCTGCGGCAGCATCGCCACGAGCGAAGGATTGTTCGATCGCATCCGCAGGGCGGGTCGACAACAGACGGTACAGGTACAGCGGGCCGCCGGCTTTCGGGCCGGTGCCCGACAGGCCTTCGCCGCCGAACGGCTGCACGCCTACTACTGCACCAACGATGTTGCGGTTGACGTAGACGTTACCGGCGTTGACGTTGTCGATCACCTTGGCGATGGTCTCGTCGATGCGGGTGTGAACGCCCAGCGTCAGGCCGTAACCCGAAGCGTTGATCTGGCCGATCAGTTGATCGATGTCTTTGCGCTTGTAGCGAACCACGTGCAGCACCGGGCCGAAGATCTCCCGCTGCAACTCGTCGAAGCTTTCCAGTTCGATCAGCGTCGGCATCACGAAGGTGCCGCGTTTGACTTCTTCGGCATCGGCGATGGCCACCTGGTACACGCTGCGACCTTTGTCGCGCATGGCCTGGATGTGCTTCTCGATACCCGCCTTGGCTTCGGCGTCGATCACCGGGCCGATGTCCACGGACAGGCGCTCAGGGTTGCCGAGACGGCTTTCGGCCATGGCACCTTTGAGCATTTCGATGACGCGGTCGGCGGAGTCTTCCTGCAAGCACAGGACGCGCAGGGCCGAGCAGCGCTGGCCGGCGCTGTCGAAGGCCGACGAAACCACGTCGATCACAACCTGTTCGGTCAGTGCCGAGGAGTCGACGATCATTGCGTTCTGGCCACCGGTTTCGGCGATCAGCGGGATCGGACGGCCCTGACTGTCCAGGCGGCCGGCGATGTTGCGTTGCAGCAAGCGCGCGACTTCGGTGGAGCCGGTGAACATCACGCCTTTGACGCGTTCGTCGCCGACCAGGCCGGCACCGACGGTTTCACCGCGACCCGGCAGCAATTGCAGCACGCCTTGCGGAATCCCTGCTTCGAGCAGCAGGCGCACGGCTTGAGCGGCGACCAGCGGAGTCTGTTCCGCAGGCTTGGCCAATACCGGGTTACCGGCAGCCAGTGCGGCAGCCACTTGACCACTGAAGATCGCCAGCGGGAAGTTCCACGGGCTGATGCACACCACTGGACCCAACGGACGGTGAGCGTCATTGGTGAAATCGTTGCGTGCCTGCACTGCGTAATAACGCAGGAAGTCCACGGCTTCACGCACTTCGGCGATGGCGTTGGCGAAGGTCTTGCCAGCTTCGCGGGCCAGCAGGCCCATCAGCGGCTGGATCTCGGCTTCCATCAGATCGGCGGCGCGTTCCAGGATCGCAGCGCGTTCGGCGGGCGGCGTGGCCTGCCAGATCGGTGCAGCGTTCAGGGCGCACTGGATGGCGTTGTCGACGTCTTCGACGGTCGCTTCCTGTACATGGCCGACCACGTCACGCAGATCGGACGGGTTCAGCACAGGGGTTGGAGCTTCGTTGCTGGAAGCGCAACCGAGCATCGGCGCCGCTTTCCAGTGGTTGTGCGCGGTAGCCAGCAGGGCGCAAGACAGCGACGCCAGACGATGTTCGTTGGCCATGTCGATGCCGCTGGAGTTGGCGCGTTCGGAGCCATACAGGTCACGCGGCAGCGGAATGCGCGGGTGCGGCAGGCCGAAACCACCTTCCACGGTCGCCATCTGCTCGATGCTGGCTACCGGATCGGCCACCAGTTCCTGGATGGAGATCGACTGGTCGGCGATACGGTTGACGAACGAGGTGTTCGCGCCGTTTTCCAGCAGGCGACGCACAAGGTAGGCCAGCAGTGTTTCGTGGGTTCCGACCGGTGCGTACACGCGGCACGGACGGTTCAGCTTGCCTTCGGAAACTTTGCCTACAACTTGTTCGTACAGCGGTTCACCCATGCCGTGCAGGCACTGGAACTCGTACTGGCCCGGGTAATAGTTCTGACCAGCGATGTGATAAATGGCCGACAGGGTGTGGGCGTTGTGCGTGGCGAACTGCGGGTAGATGACTTCCGGCACCGACAGCAGTTTGCGGGCGCAAGCGATGTAGGACACGTCGGTGTACACCTTGCGGGTGTACACCGGGTAGCCTTCCAGGCCTTCGACCTGGGCGCGCTTGATTTCGCTGTCCCAGTACGCCCCTTTCACCAGGCGGATCATCAGGCGATGACGGCTGCGACGAGCCAGGTCGATCACGTAGTCGATCACGTACGGGCAACGCTTCTGATAAGCCTGGATCACGAAACCGATGCCGTTCCAGCCAGTCAGTTGCGGCTCGAAGCACAGGCGTTCGAGCAGATCCAGCGACAGCTCGAGGCGGTCGGCTTCTTCGGCATCGATGTTCAGGCCGATGTCGTAGTGCTTGGCCAGCAGGGTCAGCGACAGCAGGCGCGGGTACAGCTCGTCCATCACGCGCTCGTACTGGGCGCGGCTGTAGCGTGGGTGCAGGGCCGACAGCTTGATCGAAATGCCCGGGCCTTCATAAATCCCGCGACCGTGGGAGGCTTTGCCGATCGAGTGGATGGCTTGTTCGTACGAGGCCAGGTACTTCTGCGCGTCGTGCTCGGTGAGTGCGGCTTCACCCAGCATGTCGTAGGAATAACGGAAGCCCTTGGCTTCGAACTTGCTCGCGTTGGCCAGGGCTTCGGCGATGGTTTCGCCGGTCACGAACTGCTCGCCCATCAGGCGCATGGCCATGTCGACGCCCTTGCGGATCATCGGCTCGCCGCTCTTGCCGATGATGCGGCTCAGGGACGATGTCAGGCCGGCTTCGTTGTGCGTGGACACCAGCTTGCCGGTCAGCAGCAAGCCCCAGGTGGCGGCGTTGACGAACAACGACGGGCTGTTGCCCAGGTGCGGCTGCCAGTTGCCGGTGCTGATCTTGTCGCGGATCAGGGCGTCGCGGGTGCCTTTGTCCGGGATGCGCAGCAGCGCTTCGGCCAGGCACATCAGCGCCACGCCTTCCTGGGACGACAGGGAGAACTCCTGTAGCAGGCCCTGGACGATGCCGGCACGGCCGCCGGCGCTCTTCTGGTTGCGCAGTTTTTCCGCAATCGAGGCAGCGAGTTTGTTGGTGGCTTCGGCCATCGGTGCCGGCAGACGCGCCTGCTCGATCAGCATCGGCACCACTTCCGGCTCAGGGCGACGGTAGGCGGCGGTGATCGAGGCGCGCAGTACCGATTGCGGCAGGATGCTTTCGGCGAATTCAAGGAAGCACTGGTGGGCGTGATCCAGAGGCGCGTCGACGCTGTCGTCGGAATCCTTGGTCAAACCGCTCAGCTCGGTCAGGGTTGCACCACCCTCGAGTTTTTCCAGGTAATTGAAGATTGCCTGCTTGATCAGCCAGTGCGGCGTGCGATCAATCGAGGTCGCGGCGGCCTTGAGGCGTTCGCGGGTCGGGTCGTCAAGTTTGACCCCAAGGGTGGTGGTAGCCATGTTTTTATCCTCATGTTTGCCACGACTGCGTGGCATCAGCTGGCGGCAAGATTAGCCGTGCAGCTGTTGAGGTGCAACCGGGTGCAACCCTTTTTTTGTCGGAATATTACGCAGCTCGTCAGGAAATAAATTCTCGTACGGCTGTGCTGCATTTGCCTGGTGCTTTTCCAGCGAGTTAACACTCGTTTTTGCTCCGAAAAGGAGCAAAAAACGTTTTTTAACGTTTATTTCCGACTAGGTGCAACTTATTCCCAAGAAACTGGTTGCACCTTATTTGCTTTGTTGAATAGCATTCGCGCCCAAGGTGCAACCCGGACAAAAGCCGGGTGCTCCGGCTGATGGCTTTCCTGGGGAAACATCAGTCATAAATGCGCGGGAATCCGGATCGTCTGTCAAACCTATGCGTTTGCGAGCGGTTCACCAGCCGCCGCTACATAAAAACAAAGCCAGGGCGTAACTTAATGAGCGTAAGCAATCCAACCTTGATCACGTTCGTGATCTACATCGCAGCAATGGTGCTGATCGGCTTGATGGCCTATCGCTCCACCAACAACCTTTCCGATTACATCCTGGGCGGCCGTAGCCTGGGCAGCGTCGTGACCGCACTGTCCGCCGGCGCCTCCGACATGAGTGGCTGGTTGTTGATGGGCTTGCCCGGCGCGATCTACATGTCCGGTCTTTCCGAAAGCTGGATCGCCATTGGCCTGATCGTCGGCGCCTACCTGAACTGGCTGTTCGTCGCCGGCCGTCTGCGTGTGCAGACCGAGCACAACGGCGATGCACTGACCCTGCCGGACTACTTCTCCAGTCGCTTCGAAGACAAGAGCGGCCTGCTGCGGATCATCTCCGCGGTCGTGATCCTGGTGTTCTTCACCATCTACTGCGCTTCCGGCATCGTGGCTGGCGCCCGTCTGTTCGAAAGCACCTTCGGCATGTCCTACGAGACGGCGCTGTGGGCCGGTGCTGCGGCGACGATTGCCTACACCTTTGTCGGCGGATTCCTGGCCGTGAGCTGGACCGATACCGTACAAGCCACCCTGATGATCTTCGCGTTGATCCTGACACCGGTTATCGTGCTGCTGGCCACTGGCGGCGTCGACACCACCTTCCTGGCCATCGAAGCGCAAGATCCAGGCAACTTCGACATGCTCAAGGGCACCACTTTCATCGGCATCATCTCGCTGATGGGCTGGGGTCTGGGCTACTTCGGCCAGCCGCACATCCTGGCGCGTTTCATGGCTGCCGATTCGGTTAAATCGATCGCCAAGGCCCGTCGCATTTCCATGACCTGGATGATCCTGTGCCTGGGCGGCACCGTGGCAGTCGGCTTCTTCGGTATCGCCTACTTCTCGGCCAACCCGGCCGTGGCCATGCCAGTGAGTGAAAACCACGAGCGTGTGTTCATCGAACTGGCCAAGATCCTCTTCAACCCATGGATCGCCGGTATCCTGTTGTCGGCCATTCTGGCTGCGGTGATGAGCACCCTGAGCTGCCAGTTGCTGGTGTGCTCGAGCGCCCTGACCGAAGACTTCTACAAAACCTTCCTGCGTAAATCCGCTTCCCAGGTTGAACTGGTCTGGGTCGGCCGTGCCATGGTGCTGTTGGTTGCCCTGATTGCTATCGCGCTGGCGGCCAACCCGGAAAACCGTGTACTGGGTCTGGTGAGCTACGCCTGGGCCGGTTTCGGTGCCGCATTCGGTCCGGTCGTACTGATCTCCGTGATCTGGAAAGACATGACCCGCAACGGCGCACTGGCCGGTATCCTGGTCGGCGCGATCACCGTGATCGTCTGGAAACACTACGAGCTGCTGGGCCTGTACGAAATCATCCCAGGCTTCATCTTCGCCAGCCTGGCGATCTACTTCGTCAGCAAAATGGGCACGCCGACTGCTGGCATGTTCCAGCGTTTTGCGGCTGCAGAGAGTGATTATCGTTTGAACAAGTGATAAGTGATGGGTTGAACTCTTCCCGTCCCTGATAAAAGAACGGCTCGCAGCTATATGGTGCGGGCCGTTTTTTTTGCAAGCCAGCTCCGAAAACAGGCATTGGCCCTCCAATATCCGTGGTCCTTTTCAGTGCTGGTCGTAAGACATTTCCTGATTTTCTCGGCCATCTTGAGTTTCCTCTCTGTCCACGTACTTTGCGTTAGCCAGCTCATCGCGAGTCAGTGGTGCGCTCTCATAACTGAGGCGCCGTAGAAAGGGAGAACAGCAATGGCCAAGGGGTACTTCATTCGCGAAGGTGACGAGACCACTTGCGGTGGCAAAGTTCTGGAGTGCGATACTCATATCATGATGTTTGGCTTCGCCCATGCGCGCGACGGTGACCCGGTTTCCTGCGGCAAAGACAATAAAATTTACGTGATCGCTGGCGGTGTTTCCTACTTCACAAGCAATGGCAGGATGGTAGCGGGATCGCTGGATAGTTTCAGTAGTTGTCCTTGCAAAGCCGGGCTGATCCCATCGCAGGACACGGCGGGCTACCAGTCCGAGCGCAGTGCTGCACCTCACGCCACGCGAACCGCCACTGCGCAGGTTGCGCCCGCCGCTACCAGCGCTCCAGTAACGTCGCGATCAACCAGCTTCGCGCCTGCGCCAACCCCTCCCATGCCGGTGCGTGACAACGGCACGGAGGCGGTAGAGCCAGGCTTTTTCATCGTCCCGAAGAGCACCACCCGCGAACAACTCGAGGCCTCGCTGTTCACCCTGCGCGACCCGGCGGTGATGGGCAAATTCAAGTTGCTCAATCCCGACCCGGGCGACATTAAAGCCGGCTCGATGATCGTGCTGAGCGACCCCAATAACTACCAATGCACCCGTGAAGAAGCCCTGCTCATGGACGTGGCAGCCAAGACCAACCAGGTACTTGCAACGCTCAGCCCGGAAGAGGCGGATTTCATGGTGCAGCACCGTGATGTCATCCAGACCTTTCTGACCTATGGCTCGGGCGCAATAGGTGTCGGCGCGAGTATTTTCAAAAACAATCTGGATAACGTCAGCGACACCCTGAAAAAAATCGAAGCGTTGCATCAACAGTCATTTCTGCGCGATGGCCACCTGAGCTCGCCGACATTCGTGGCAGAACGGCAAAAGCTGCTGGCACAACTCGATAGCCACCTGACCAGCCTGACGCGCAAAGGCATCGGTTTCCCGGACCACCCCAACTTGAATCGGGCGCTGTTCCTCTCGCCTCCCAGTCTGGTTCACCGCTGGACCGAAGCCGGTGGCGTGGGGCAGATACCGGGGTATGCGACTCATCTTGAGGGGGTGGCCAAAGCCTCCAAGTACCTCCAGTACGGGGGCTGGGTTGGCACGGCCATTGGTGGAGGGGCCTCGGCCATGAAGGTTCAGGATGTGTGCACGGCGGGCAATGCCGAGGCCTGCAAGCGAGTTAAATTCACTGAGGCAGGGAGCTTTGCTGGCGGGATTGGGGGCGGCGCATTGACTGGCGGTTTGACTGCTCCCTTAGTGGGTGGACTCTGTGTGGCATTAACTGTACCTACTGCCGGAGTTGCGCCATTGGCATGTAGCATTTTGGTCGTTGGAATTAGTTCTTATGCAGGAGGAGAATTTGGTGGCGCACTCGGCGAAATGGTTGGAGAGCAAATTTACGAGGCGGTGAAGTGACTACAGCTAAACTAATCATTGGCGGTTTGGGTGGCGTGGTAATTATCTGCCAATTCATCTGCATTGGAATAGCCTTGTATCTGAGCTATGCGAAAGGTGACTTGATGTTGTCGCACTTCAAAAATAGTTCGTCTCTACTGACTTTCGGAATATATAGACGTACAAGCCTCTATGGAAGGTTAAAGTTGGTAGGAAGCATTTCTAGCATTCTTGCATTTCCAGGGTTCTTCCTTAAACGAGGTCTAGCCAATGCCGAGGACATAGACAGCTTCCCCATCCCACTTAAACGACAACTTGTAATGTTGCAATGGGGTTTTATTTGGCTTGTGGTTGCAATGGTATTGCTTGTCGCAATAGGAAAGTCAGGGATACTCAAGTAACTCAAGATAATGGGCCCCAAACTTGGTTGGTGTGCCCATTTTTCACTCCATCCCCCTACCCGCTACTTGGGCTTGGAGGACGACTTACGGATTAACGCTGTCCTTCAATGACTTGCCCGGCTTGAACAGGTGGATCGTGCATAAATGAAGTCTAGAGTAAAGAAATGCAAGAAATGCAAGAAATGTGGAGTGCTGGATAGAGACGGCTTGTCGCTAATAGAAGGTGAGTGCTGTCTTTCATGTCGATTAAAAAAGTACGAGATGGGAAACTTTAATATTTTGAAGGAAGCACCACTCCGGTTGAAAGTTCTACTTGGTGGGGCTTCGTTGATTTTTATAACGCTTTCAATTTATGCAATATATTATCAATATCTCCTATTGCCTGGAGGCGCTCGCGGTCAACCATTTCTGGTAGAGTTTTCAGGGCTTGGAGTGCTGATGCCGGTGTTTTCAATAAGCTTTTTGTCGTTAATTATTTCCAATTGTCATCGGCATTCTAGCGATCATACTTATAAAAAGGTAATAAGGTACAGCTTTCACGCTGGTTGGATTTTGTACTTGATTTCTATATTCTTTTTTTCGGAAATAACCAGGCAGCTAACAGTTGGCAATTGACAAGCGCATCGTAAGTCGGTCGATAAGGTTCTCCCTTTGCGMCATTCAGCCTCAAATTAATTTGATAAATTGTAGCTGTTACAGCTTTTTCGGGTGAGGTCCTAGGACGTTTCCTTCAAACCCTAGCGGTTTTCATGAACTGGTGCGATGTGAGTTCCGTCGTTAGTCTTTGGCGGTCACTGACAATTCAGTGGTGGGGTGTAGGAACCTCTCAAGACCGTTAGAGCTACTTTGGCGTCACTGCTTGGTTTGCGGCCGTTTGCATGCGGCCGTAAGATCAGTTGCGGTGGCTATGCGCGGGCACGCTTCGGCGTGGTCGAGTTTTGCTCTAAGGGTCTCGATATTCCTACCCCGTGCATAGCTGCCACCCTGGCCCGTAGGAAGGCTAATGGCAGGTCCATTTCTTCCTTAGAGCGTTAAAAATGAAATCAATACATCCCGATCCACCCTACGAAAAACCAACCCCCCATCCCGACAACCGCTTCATGKCATTGACCAGCAACTGCTCCGACATGCCCACCCTATTCGTCGACACCCACGCGCCACTCGACATCCTCACCGACGCCGCCAACTACAGAATCCGCGCAGTTACCCAAGTGCTTGAGAACCTGTCGATGCGCGGTTCGATCGAGTGTGAGTCGTTCATCCTCAGCGATTTCGCCTTGCTCTGCGCTATTACGTTGCGCGATGGCTGTGATGTGCTGGATGTGGTTGGGCGGCGGTTGCGGGGGCGGCCTACCGCTGCGGCGTAGGCGTCGCCACAAGATCAAGAGATCCCGGGCTTCATGCTGAACAGATGAGGCTTTCAGCGAGGCTTTTAGCTTCCTGATTGAAGAAGACGGCCCGCATCCGATGGATGCGGGCCGTCTTTTATTGGGGATCAGTCAAGATCGGCATCGGGCTGATTCAGAAAGATCAGCACGCCCAGTATTGCCATGTAGAACCTGAAGGCTGCGTCCTGGCCATTCCAGATGTCGGATTGCCACATCAGAAACCACTCGCCTCCAACAACCATGAAGCCGAAAAACCACACGAAAAACCCAGTCGTCAAACCCGCTACGGCCCACTTCCTGGCCTGTCTGAATTCATGCCCACCGGCTGACCGTGAACGCMAGAGCTGTAGTGCGCCGTAGCCAAGAAGTCCGCAGGTAATGGCTTCGCCAAGGATGATCAGCCAGTAGGCCCCATGCCACACCCAAGGCAGATCAATTGCGCGATACCGGGCGGCGTTGTCAGGGAAGGTGGTGTCCATGCTCAGCACGTGCCGGACGAAGTTGAAGTTGGAACCGTAGTCGGTGATGTTGTTGAACACGGTCATGAAGGCGAATGCGGCGAGCGCCAGGGTCATTGCAATCTTTGCGTAGCGAATGGTCATTGGTGCGTCCTTTGCTTTTTTCGACAAAGAACGCTATCACGCCGGTTTGCAGGTTCGGGAATCTTCCTGTTGTGAGGCGTTTCTGAATTTGTCGAGTGATTGTGCATGTTTGTTGCCGCTATGAATGCTCGGAGTGTCCGCTCGGCCGCCAGGTCCTGACTTGCCGGCCGGTAAAAGGTAAACTCCCCGGCCTTCGCAGGAGCAGCCATGAATTATCGTCACGCCTTCCATGCCGGCAATCACGCCGATGTGTTCAAACACCTGACCTTGACCCGCCTCATCGCCCTGATGTCGCGCAAGGAGCAGCCGTTTGCCTATCTCGACACCCACGCCGGCATCGGTCTGTATGACCTTCAAGGCGATCAGGCCAACCGTACCGGTGAGTACCTGGAAGGCATTGCGCGTTTGTGGGATCAGCCGGATCTGCCGATCCTGACCGCCGATTACATGCAGGTGCTGCACGAGATGAACCCGGATGGCCAGTTGCGCTATTACCCGGGGTCGCCGGAGTTGGCGCGACGCCTGACTCGCCCGCAGGACCGTGTGTTGCTTAACGAGAAACACCCGGAAGACGGCGTGCTGCTCAAGGACAACATGGCCGGTGATCGCCGGGTCAAGGTACACCTGGGCGAAGGCTGGCATGTGCCCCGGGCCTTGCTGCCGGTGCCGGAAAAGCGTGCGGTGATGTTGATCGATCCGCCGTTCGAGAAGCTCGACGAAATGCAGCGTTGTGCCGCGTCGTTGAAGGAAGCGATTGGCCGGATGCGTCAGACCGTGGCGGCGATCTGGTACCCGGTGAAGGATCAGCGTGCGCTGCGTCGTTTCTATCAGGATCTGGCTGGTACCGGTGCGCCGAAGTTGTTGCGGGTGGAGTTGCTGGTGCATCCGCTGGATACGCCGAACAGTTTGAACGGTTCAGGGCTGGCGATTGCCAATCCGCCGTGGGGGCTGGAGGAAGAGTTGCGTGAGTTGCTGCCGTGGTTGTCCCAGAAGCTGGGGCAGACCCAGGGTGGGTGGCGGATGGATTGGTTGATTGCCGAGAGTTGATCAGCAATCAACAAACGGTGGCGAGGGAGCAAGCTCCCTCGCCACCGTTCAGGGTTAGTTGCCCGCCAGGCTCGGTGGCATGCACACGCCGGTACCGCCAATCCCGCAATAGCCTTCCGGATTTTTCGCCAGGTACTGCTGGTGATAAGCCTCGGCAAAGTAGACGGTTGGGGCCTGGTCGATTTCAGTGCTGATTTCACCGAGACCGGCCTTGGTCAGCTCGGCCTGGTAGATTTCCTTGCTCTTGAGCGCCGCGTCCAGTTGTTCCTGGCTAGTGGCGTAGATCACCGAACGGTACTGGGTGCCGATGTCATTGCCCTGGCGCATGCCCTGCGTCGGGTTGTGCAGTTCCCAGAACATCGCCAGCAGTTCTTCGTAGCTGACCCTGGCCTTGTCATACACCACCAGCACCACTTCGGCGTGGCCGGTCAGGCCCGAGCAGACTTCTTCGTAGGTCGGGTTCGGCGTGAAACCGCCGGCGTAGCCGACCACGGTGCTGACCACGCCTTCACGCTGCCAGAAGCGACGTTCCGCGCCCCAGAAGCAGCCGAGGCCGAAGATCGCGAAGTCGACATCTTCGAAGAATGGGCCAAGCAAGGGGGTGTCTTTAAACACAAAGTGCTTTTCAGGCAGGGTCATCGCGGTTTCGCGGCCGGGCAGAGCTTGTTCTTTAGTCGGGAGCACGTTTTTGTTCACCAGGATTTCCGAGCGCAGAACCATGATCAGTCCTCTCAGTCAGGTTGGGTTGTAAATAAACAGACCGTCAGTGTGCCCAATACCTTTCAGATAATCACTAGCCAGGCGGGAGGTTCCATGTTGCAGGGCAACCCTGCAACTTCAGGCTGGCTGGTTTTCACTCCGGCAGTTCATACAAGTAAATCTTGTCCGCCTCCATCTGATACCCCGCATCCGCCAGCTCACTGCTGGACGCCTTGACCTGCAACGCGCCTTCGATCCAGTACGGCTGATACAACTCGTCGAGTTTCACGCCGACTTCGCTTTTGACGTGCACGATCTGGTTCGACGGCGGTGGCGGCACATGGATGCAGGCGCCAAAATACGGCACCAGCAGGAAATCCGTGGTGCGTCCTTCCTCGCTCACTTCCAGCGGCACGATGTAACCCGGCAGGCGAATGTTCTGGCCATCGAGGGCCTTGACCACCGGTGCGTTGGGCATGTCCTGTTTGGCTGCTGGCGCCGACTCTGCCGAGAGCATGCTGCTCATCTGCGACAGATCGTGCAGCGGCGTCATGTTCGGCACTTCTTTCGGCGCGTCGGGCGGGATCATCTCCGACCAGGTCAGGTCTTTTGGCTGGGCCGCCCACAGGGGCAGGGCGACCAGCATCAATAGCGCAAGTACAGCGCGGGGCATTTTCAACGTCCTCATAAACGGATCGACAGGCCATCGGCCAGGGATTGGCGATAGGCGCGCCAGGCCGGCACGCTGCCCATCAGCAGCGCGGCGATCTGGATGCCACCGAGCAGCGTCCATTCATACTCGCTCGGCCAGGACAGCGGCAGGAACAGGCCGTAGTTGGCTTGCACATAACCCTGGGCCGCCGCGATACACACATACAGCAACGCTACGCCGGCGATCACGCCCGACAACGCCAGGGCAAAGGCTTCGAGCACCAACAACGTCGCGATATGCCATGGCCGAGCACCCACCGAGCGCAGGATCGCCATTTCCCGGCGGCGTTCGTTGAGGCTGGTGAGAATGGCCGTGAGCATGCCGATCAATCCGGTCAGCACCACAAACAGCGAGACCACGAACAAGGCTTTTTCCGCAGTGCCCATCAGACTCCACAGCTCTTGCAACGCCACGCCCGGCAGGATCGCCAGCATCGGCTCACCACGGAATTCGTTGATTTCCCGTTGCAGGGCAAAGGTCGAAATCTTGTTGTTGAGACCGAGCATGAACGCGGTGATCGCTTGCGGCGTGAGGTCCATGTTGCGCGCCTGATCGGCGGTGATGCGACCCTCGCCCCGGGCCGGCACGCCGTTATGCCAGTCGATGTGAATCGCTTCCATGCCGCCGAGGCTGATGTGCAGTGTGCGGTCCACCGGTGTGCCGGTGCGTTTGAGAATGCCGACCACGGTGAACGGCTTGTCGTCGTGCTTGACCAGGCTGATCGCCGCCACGCCGTGGGCCAGCACCAGTTTATCGCCCAGTTTGTAGTGCAGTGCCTGGGCCACTTCGGCACCGAGCACCACTTCGAACGGGTCGGTTGCAAACGCCCGGCCATCGGTCAGTTCCAGGTGTTGCTGGCGTCCGTACTGGTAATGCTCGAAGTAGGCTTCCGTGGTGCCCATCACTCGGTAGCCACGATGGGAGTCACCGAGGGACATCGGGATTGCCCACTTCACTTTTGGGTTGCTGGCGAAGTGTTCGAAGCTATCCCAACGAATGTTGTTGGTGGCATTGCCGATGCGGAACACCGAGTACAGCAACAGGTTCACCGAGCCGGAGCGGGCGCCGACGATCAGGTCGGTGCCGCTGATGGTGCTGGCGAAACTGGCCTTGGCTTCGGTGCGCACACGCTCCACCGCCAGCAACAGGCACACCGACAAGGCGATGGCGAACGCGGTGAGGATCGCGGTGAAGCGGCGATTAACCAGGCTGGCCATGGCTAGACGAAACAGATACATCTCAGACCTCGGACGGGGTAGCGGCGCGATTGAGTTCGGCCAGCGACAGGTTGTGATCGAACAGCGGCGCCAGGCTCTGGTCGTGGCTGACAAACAACAGGCTCGAGCCGGCTTCGCGGCATTCGGCGAACAACAGGCGAATGAAGTTCTCGCGGGCGTCGTAATCGAGGGCCGAGGTCGGCTCGTCGGCGATCACCAATTCCGGTTGACCGATCAGCGCGCGGGCGGCGGCGACCCGTTGCTGCTGGCCGATGGACAGCGAGTCGGCGCGGCGACCGAGGATGTTTTCATCTTTCAAACCCAGGTGGGCGAGCAGCGTGGCGGCGGCTTTGTCGACGCTGCCGTGACGTTGTTTCGCCCGTTCGGCGCGCAGTCTGGAGAAGTGGCAGGGAAGTTCGACGTTTTCACGCACCGACAGAAACGGCAGCAGGTTGAACTGCTGAAAGATGTAGCCGGTGTGATCGACGCGAAAGTGGTCACGGGCGCCGGCCGAGAGTTGCGTCAGTTCCTGGCCGAGCAGGCGGATGCTGCCGCGATCAGGCTTTTGCACGCCGCCGAGCAGGCCGAGCAGGGTGGTCTTGCCGCTGCCGCTGGGGCCTTTGAGGAACAGGGTTTCCCCGCGCTCCAGGCGAAACGCCGGGATGTCCAGCAGTGGCGGGTGACCGGGCCAGCTGAAGCCCAGGTCGGACAGTTCGATGAGTGCTTGGGTCATGTGAAACCGGTCTGGTTGGTGGTGAACTCCTGTAGGAGCGAGCCTGCTCGCGAAGGAGTGTCAGCCATGTTGATGTCGACTGGCACACCATCGCGAGCAGGCTCGCTCCTACAGGGGGTCTTCAGTGAATTCAGAATTTAAGGCTGGCAGCCTTGGCCGTCACATCAACCCCCTGCTGCCCGCTCGGGCCGATCAGTTGTACCTGAATTGTCCGGGTGGCCGGGAAACTGGTGAAGATATTCGCCAGGTCCAGCGTCTTCAGGGCCGCCGGCGTGGCGCAGGTGAGCTGATAATGAGCGTGGATTTCGCTGTGATCATGGTGATGTTCGTGGCCGTCTTCGTCCTTGGCGTCTTCATCGTGATCATTGTCAGCATCGGGCTGGTCGCCGAACAGCGGGCTTTCCAGTTCCTGGTTTTCCACCACGCAACCGGCGGCTTTTGGCAGGTTGAACAAGGCCAGTGGCTGTTCAAGCCGGGCGCGGGCGGCGGCGACTTTGGCCTTGTCTGCATCGCTGGTGGCGACGTGCTCGAAACCCACCAGGTTCATGGCCGGGCTTTCCAGCTCCAGCTCCAGGGTCTGCCCGTCCAGCCCGGCGTTCAGGCGTCCAACGCCATGTTCGTGGGCACCCAGGCTGCCATGCTCATGATCGTGTTCGTCCGCAGCATGGGCGATAGCCAGCGGCAATATGGCAAACGGCAGGGCGAGAAGCAGACGACGCATGGCGAGTCTCCGAAAAGTAAAATGAAGAAAATGTTATGTAATCTTATAACGTATGTGCGGAGAGTTTGACTGCCTGCTTGGCGTTGCACAAGTCCCATGGGAGCATGCCGGGAAGAAAAGTGCGGGAGCAGACCTATGTTGCGAATTCGCGGAAGCATCGGCGACTGGCCGGTGGATTTGACCCTGGAGATGGACGACGCGGACTGGGCGCGACTAGGAGCGCAGTTGCAGGTGGAAAAATCCACCGTCAGCGCGCCAGCGGCCAAACCTCTGAATCAGGATGATGCGCTGTGGCAGATCGCCAGGGATTTGCTGCGCAAGGCCGGGCAGCTCAGCGGACCGGATTTGCTCGATCAGTTGGAAGGGTTGACCGGCAGTGCGGCGGCGGGCAAGCGCCTGCTGGTGCGCCTGCGCCACAGTCCGGATGTGAAGGTGGAGAGCGGCGGAGATACGCCGCTCTACCGCTGGTTGTTGTAGGAGCGAGCAAGCTCGCTCCTACAAGGTCGTGATCAGTACAGCGCGGCGAACAACTTGCGGCGGTAGGTGCTCACCAACGGATGATCGTTGCCCAGCAACTCGAACACCTGCAGCAAGGTCTTGTGCGGCAAGCCTTCGCTGTAGCTGCGGTTGCGGATGAACAACTTGAGCAATGCGTCCAGCGCGGCGTCGTACTGCTGACGGGCCAGTTGCTGGATCGCCAGTTGATAGACCGCCTCATCGTCCAGCGGGTCTTTCGCCAGTCGGGCCTTCAGGTCGGCGGCATCCGGCAAGTCCTTGGCCAAACCGAGAAACTTGATCTGTGCCTTGGCGCCGGCCAGCGCAGCCTTGTGCTCGTCGCTCTTGACCGCATCCAGCACGGTTTGCGCTTCGCCCAGTTCACCGCGCTCGGTCAGGCAGCGGGCGTACAGGATCAGTGCCTTGGCGTTGGTGTTGTCTTCACCCAGCAGTACTTTGAGCTGGGCTTCGGCATCGGCAAAGCGGCTGTCATCGAATAGTGCCTGGGCCTGTTCGAACGGATCGGCGGCGGCCGGTGGCGGCATTTGCACATGGGGTTCGAGCAGGGCGCGGATGGCGGATTCCGGCTGCGCACCGGCAAAGCCGTCGACAGGCTGGCCGTCCTTGAACAGCACCACGGTCGGCAGGCTGCGGATGCCGAAGCGGGCGACGATGTCTTGCTCGATGTCACAGTTGACCTTGGCCAGCAGCAATTCACCCTGATAACTCTCGGTAATGCTCTGCAACATCGGCATCAGCACTTTGCAGGGCGCGCACCATTCGGCCCAGAAATCCACCAGCACCGGCTTGTGGAAAGAGTTCTCGATCACCGACTGGTCGAAATCGGCAGTCGTGGCGTCGAAGATGTACGGCGTTTCCTGACTCATGGGCAATCTCTTGGAAGCGTGAATGGGGCAACTATACGGCTTGGTGGGGGGCGGCCGGAAGCTGTTGGCCGCTAGTCTTCTGTTGCCTGACAAACCGTCATCGCGAGCAAGCTCGCTCCCACAGGGATTGAAGTCGGCCACAAGATTTGTGGTTCACACCAATCCCTGTAGGAGTGAGCCTGCTCGCGAAGCTCTTGGCTAACGCTGCGCGTGGTAGAGGCTCACATGCCGAAACTCGCGGGGCTCGGCCAGGTCCGGCAGGGTCATCGCCTCCAGCATCTCTATGCGCCGGTACAACGGATGGCGAAAGTCCCGCACTCGGGAATCCGCCACCAGCGCTTCTCGGCCGCGACTGAGGAACTGGTCGAGCAGTGGCAGGTTCGCCCGGTCGTACAGCACATCCGCCACCAGGATCAGATCGAAGCGATCGGCCTCGGCGAAAAAATCCGTGGAGTAATTGAGCTGCACGTCATTGAGCTCGGCATTGGCCCGGCACGCGGCAATCGCCAGCGGGTCGAGGTCGCAGGCCAATACTTCGAGCGCTCCGGCCTTGGCCGCGGCAATCCCTGCCACCCCGGAACCGGCACCGAAATCCAGTACCCGCTTGCCTTCGACCCAATGCGGGTTTGCGGCCAGATAACGGGCTACGGCGAGGCCGCTGGCCCAGCAGAAACTCCAGTACGGCGGCTCATGCAGAATGCGCCGGGTTTCTTCCGGGCTGAAAGCGCGGTCCATGTTGTCGCCGTCGATCAGCCACAGTTTCAAATCGGTTCCGGGTAAATCACAGTCCACCAATCGCGCGTCACCGAGCAGATCCCCCAAGGCCATTTGCAGGTCGAGCGGTGCACTCATGGGGCTTTGACGAATTGCAGTTGGCCCAAGGCCTGGGTGGTCGGCTGGGTAATCAGCTGCGACGGCAAGTGCAGGATCAACTGCCCGGACTGGCTGGCGCGGCCTCGCAGTTCAACGCGGGCGCCGACCGGAAAGGCATCCGGGTTGAAGCGCAGGTGAAACGGCAACACCTGGTTGTTGCCGATCAGGCTGGAACTGGCGAGCAATTGCTGCGGACGGTCTTTATCGTCGATCACCAACAGCGCCAGCTCGACTTCGGCGCCGGCCGGCACACCTTGCAAGGTGCCGCTCAATTCACGCTGATACGCGGGTAGCGGGCCAAGTTCGGCGGCCTCCCGGGCTTTCTTCTGCGCTTGCTGCGGCGCCGGGCCAGGCGTTGGCGGCTGGGGCTTGGGTGCGTCGCTGCCGCAAGCCACCAGCAGGCTGAAAACACTGAGCAAAATGAGCGGACGTAACGACATTGGTGGCTCCATAAAGCTGAATTCCATGGATCAAGTGATCATCCCGTCTGTATACCGCAAACCCTATGGCTTGTCTTGCCACCGGGATGCGCTACCATGGCCCTCCCTTTTTTTGTTGCCTGCCACCATGCACTGTCCCTTCTGCGGTGCCAACGACACCAAGGTCATCGACTCGCGTCTGGTCGCCGAGGGCGAACAGGTGCGCCGCCGGCGTGAATGCCTGGCCTGCGGCGAGCGTTTCACGACGTTCGAGACGGCTGAACTGGTGTTGCCGCGCCTGATTAAAACCGACGGCAGTCGCCAGCCGTTCGATGAAGAAAAACTCCGCGCCGGCATGCAGCGTGCGCTGGAAAAGCGCCCGGTGAGCGTCGAGCGCCTCGAATCGTCGTTGGTGCACATCAAACACAAACTGCGTGCCACCGGCGAACGGGAGGTCAAATCCCTCGTGGTCGGCGAACTGGTGATGGCCGAGTTGCAGAAACTCGACGAAGTCGCCTACATCCGCTTCGCTTCGGTATATCGCCGCTTCCAGGACCTCAACGAGTTCCGCGAAGAGATCGATCGCCTGGCCCGTGAACCGGTGAAAGAATGAACACGCCCGCAGAACTTGCCATCCTCGATGCCCACTACATGGCCCGTGCCCTGGAACTGGCGCGCAAGGGCCATTACACGACGCACCCCAATCCACGGGTCGGCTGCGTGATCGTGCAAGGAGGGCAGATTGTCGGCGAAGGCTGGCACGAGCGCGCCGGTGAACCCCATGCCGAAGTCCACGCCCTGCGCGCGGCCGGTGAGTTGGCCCGTGGCGCTACTGCCTATGTCACGCTTGAACCGTGCAGCCATCACGGCCGTACGCCGCCGTGTGCCGATGCGCTGGTGAATGCCGGTGTGGCGCGGGTGGTCGCGGCGATGCAGGACCCGAACCCGGAAGTCGCCGGTCGTGGTCTGGAGCGTCTGGCTCAGGCCGGTATTGCCACCGAAAGTGGTGTGCTGGAGGGTGAAGCGCGAAAACTCAATCAAGGTTTCCTGAAACGCATGGAACATGGCTTACCGTTCGTGCGGGTCAAATTGGCGATGAGCCTCGACGGTCGCACGGCAATGGAAAGCGGCGAAAGCCAATGGATTACCGGTCCGGCCGCACGTTCGGCAGTACAACGCCTGCGTGCCCAGGCCAGCGTGGTGCTGACCGGTGCCGATACGGTGCTGGCGGACAACGCTCGTTTGACCGTGCGCGCCGATGAGCTGGGTTTGGACGCCGAGCAAACGGCCTTGGCCATGAGCCGTCCACCGCTGCGGGTGCTGGTCGACGGTCGCCTGCGGGTGCCGCTGGATGCACCGTTCTTCAAGGCTGGTCCGGCGCTGGTCGCCACCTGCGTGGCGGTGGAAGAGCAGTATGCCAACGGTCCGGAATGCCTGATCGTGCCCGGCTACGATGGTCAGGTCGACCTGCGTCAGCTGCTGGTCGAGCTCGCCGCCCGTGGCGTCAACGAAGTGTTGGTCGAGGCCGGCCCGCGTCTGGCAGGTGCCTTTGCCCAACTCGGTTTGGTGGACGAGTTCCAGATTTTCATCGCCGGCAAGTTTTTGGGTTCCTCGGCGCGGCCGCTGCTGGACTGGCCGCTCGCGCAAATGAAGGATGCGCCGGAACTCAAAATCACCGAAATTCGTGCGGTTGGCGATGACTGGCGAGTCACTGCCATTCCTTTGCCAGCAGCAAGCGTATAATTTCCGGCCATCGCGCAAGCGCGGGCTTTGTTCTCGAGGAGAACCTCATGTTTACCGGCATCATCGAATCCATCGGCAGTATTCGTGCATTGACCCCAAAGGGCGGTGATGTACGGGTACACGTCGAAACCGGCAAGCTCGATCTGAGCGACGTCAAACTGGGCGACAGCATCGCGGTCAACGGCGTGTGCCTGACCGCCGTTGAGTTGCCGGGCAACGGCTTTGCCGCCGACGTCAGTCGCGAAACCCTCGACTGCACCGCCATGAACGACCTGAAAAGCGGCAGCCCGGTCAACCTGGAAAAAGCCCTGACCCCGACCACTCGCCTCGGCGGGCATCTGGTCAGCGGTCACGTCGACGGCGTGGGCGAAGTGGTTGCCCGTACCGAGAACGCGCGGGCCGTGGAATTCCGCATCCGCGCGCCGAAGGACCTGGCCAAGTACATCGCCCATAAAGGCTCGATCACCGTCGACGGCACCAGCCTGACCGTGAACGCAGTCGATGGCGCCGAGTTCCTGCTGACCATCATTCCGCACACCCTGAGCGAAACCATCATGGCGTCGTACCAGCCAGGTCGCCGGGTGAACCTGGAAGTGGACTTGCTGGCCCGTTACCTGGAACGTCTGCTTTTGGGCGACAAGGCTGCAGAGCCGACCGCCGGCAGCACCATTACCGAAAGCTTTCTGGCCGCCAACGGCTACCTCAAATCCTGACTCAAGGGGGTGCCTTGTGGCGCTCAATAGCATCGAAGAACTGGTTGAAGACATCCGCCAAGGCAAGATGGTCATCCTCATGGATGACGAAGACCGCGAGAACGAAGGCGACCTGATCATGGCCGCCGAGTGCTGCAAGCCCGAGCACATCAACTTCATGGCCAAGCACGCCCGTGGCCTGATCTGCATGCCGATGAGCCGCGAGCGCTGCGAACTGCTCAAGCTGCCGTTGATGGCGCCGCGCAACGGTTCCGGTTTCGGCACCAAGTTCACCGTATCGATCGAAGCGGCCACCGGCGTGACCACCGGCATTTCCGCCGCCGACCGTGCGCGCACCGTGCAGGCCGCCGCCGCCCGTGATGCCAAGGCTGAAGACATCGTCAGCCCCGGTCACATCTTCCCGCTGATGGCCCAGGCCGGCGGTACCCTGGCCCGCGCCGGCCACACCGAAGCCGCCTGCGACCTGGCGCGCATGGCCGGTTTCGAGCCGAGCGGTGTGATCTGTGAAGTGATGAACGACGACGGCACCATGTCCCGTCGCGCCGAGCTGGAAGCTTTTGCCGCCGAACACGACATCAAGATCGGCACCATCGCCGACCTGATTCACTACCGGATGATCCACGAACGTACCGTTCAGCGGATTGCCGAGCAGCCACTGGACAGCGAACTGGGCCAATTCAACCTGGTGACCTACCGTGATTCGGTGGAAGGCGACGTGCACATGGCCCTGACCCTGGGCAACGTGTGTGCCGAAGAACCGACCCTGGTTCGCGTGCACAACATGGACCCGCTGCGTGACCTGCTGATGGTCAAGCAACCGGGCCGCTGGAGCCTGCGCGCCGCCATGGCTGCGGTCGCCGAGGCGGGCAGTGGCGTGGTGTTGTTGCTGGGTCACCCGCTCGATGGCGACGTGTTGCTGGCGCACATCCGCGAAACCGCCGACCACGCGGCCGTGAAAAAACCGACCACCTACAGCATTGTCGGTGCCGGTTCGCAGATCCTGCGTGACCTCGGTGTGCGCAAAATGCGCCTGATGTCGGCACCCATGAAATTTAATGCGATATCCGGTTTCGATCTGGAAGTTGTAGAATACGTGCCCTCCGAATAATGACCGGTTGTTTCCGGCCCTGAATTCGCGGTTCAAATATCACCGAGGGACGCGTACGAGACGCGTCCCGGCTCTTTAAGAGATCTATCGAATGACCCTGAAGACCATCGAAGGTACCTTCATCGCCCCTAAAGGCCGCTACGCTCTGGTAGTGGGCCGTTTCAACAGCTTCGTCGTTGAAAGCCTGGTCAGCGGTGCAGTTGATGCCCTGGTTCGCCACGGCGTGAGCGAAAGCGACATCACCATCATCCGCGCGCCTGGCGCCTTCGAAATTCCGCTGGTTGCGCAGAAAGTCGCCCAAAAAGGCGAATTCGCGGCAATCATCGCCTTGGGCGCGGTCATTCGTGGCGGCACTCCGCACTTCGAATACGTGGCTGGCGAATGCACCAAGGGCCTGGCCCAGGTGTCCATGGAGTTCGGCGTTCCGGTCGCATTCGGCGTGCTGACCGTTGATTCCATCGAGCAAGCCATTGAACGTTCCGGCACCAAGGCCGGTAACAAAGGTGCTGAAGCTGCCCTGTCCGCTCTGGAAATGGTCAGCCTGCTGGCGCAGTTGGAGGCCAAGTGATTAGCGACGAAAGCGATCGATTCAACCCACGCGACCCAAAGCCTGCGGATGCCGGCAAGCCATCGAAAAGCGTCAAGCGTCGCGAAGCCCGTCAGCTCGCGACTCAGGCGCTGTACCAATGGCACATGGCCAAGCAGTCGCTGAACGAGATCGAAGCGCAGTTCCGGGTCGATAACGATTTCACCGATGTCGACGGCGCGTACTTCCGCGAAATCCTGCACGGGGTTCCGCAGTTCAAGACCGAAATCGACACCGCACTCACGCCATGCCTGGACTTGACCATCGAAGAGCTCGACCCGGTTGAACTGGCGGTTCTGCGCCTGTCCACCTGGGAACTGCTCAAGCGCGTCGACGTGCCGTACCGCGTTGTGATCAACGAGGGTATCGAACTGGCCAAGGTCTTCGGTTCCACCGACGGCCACAAGTTCGTCAACGGTGTGCTCGACAAGCTGGCCCCGCGTCTGCGTGAAGCTGAAGTGAAGGCGTTCAAGCGCTGATTGGCGCTTGGAATGTCGACACGAAGCCATGGGCGAGTTTGAGCTGATCCGCAATTTCTTCGCTGCCGCGCCTTGTGCGCAGGGCGGCGAAGGCGTTGCCCTCGGGATTGGCGATGACTGCGCCTTGCTGACTGTTCCCCCGGGGGAACAGATGGCGATCTCTACCGATACGTTGGTGGCCGGCGTGCACTTCGCCGATCCCTGCGATCCGTTTCTGCTCGGTCAGCGCTCGTTGGCCGTGGCCGTCAGCGACCTGGCTGCCATGGGCGCCACCCCGGTTGCCTTTACCCTTGCCCTGACCTTGCCGACGGTGACTGCCGAATGGTTGCAGGACTATGCCCGTGGTTTGAACACCATGGCGCAAAGCTGCGGTGTGGCGTTGGTAGGTGGCGATACCACCCGTGGGCCGTTAAGCATGACCATGACCGTATTCGGTCGCGTACCGGATGGCCTGGCGTTGACCCGCAGCGGCGCACAACCGGGCGACCTGTTGTGTGTCGGCGGCGACCTGGGCAATGCAGCGGGTGCCTTGCCATTGGTGCTCGGCCAGCGCACGGCCCCAGCGAGCATCGCCGAGCCGTTGCTGGCGCATTACTGGTCGCCGCAACCGCAGCTCGGCTTGGGTCAGGCGCTGCGGGGCAAGGCCACTTCGGCAATGGATATCTCCGACGGTCTACTCGCTGATTGCGGGCATATCGCGCTGGCTTCGAAGGTCGGTATTCAAGTCGAGCGAGATCGCCTGCCGCTCTCCAAAGCGCTGCTCGACTTTCTCGGTCAAGCGGGCGCACAAGCTGCGGCCCTGAGCGGCGGCGACGATTACGTCCTGGTCTTCACCTTACCGTCCGTCGAGTTGCCGCTATTGCTGGCCGACGGTTGGCCGATCCATGTGATTGGGCGGGTGGTAACGGGGCAGGGCGTGACACTGCTGGACGCCGATGGCAAAGACATCACCCCGCAAACCCGGGGTTATCAACATTTTCGGGAGTCACCGTGACAGATCATCCCAAGCAGGTCCCGGCGGAAAACGTACCGCCGTCGGTCTGGCGTAATCCGTGGCATTTTTTGGCGTTCGGCTTCGGCTCGGGCACCTTGCCAAAGGCGCCGGGCACTTGGGGGTCGTTAGTTGCGCTGCCTTTTATCCCGTTGTGGCAAATGCTTCCCGACTGGGGTTACTGGCTGATGCTGGGCATCACCATGTTGTTCGGCTTCTGGCTGTGCGGCAAAGTGGCCGACGATTTACGGGTACACGACCATGAAGGCATCGTCTGGGACGAAATGGTCGGGATGTGGATCACCCTGTGGCTGGTGCCGGAAGGTTGGCAATGGTTGCTCGCGGGTTTCTTGATATTCCGCTTCTTCGACATCCTCAAACCGTGGCCGATTCGCTGGATTGACCGGCACGTACATGGCGGCGTCGGCATCATGCTCGATGATGTCCTGGCCGGGGTGTTCGCCTGGTTGGCGATGCAGGGACTGGTGTGGTTTTTCGCCTGACCGGGGGGGACACCGCCGTCACCCTGTGGGAGCGAGCTTGCTCGCGATGGCGGACTTTCAGTTGACGAATACGCTGCTGATACACCGCTATCGCGAGCAAGCTCGCTCCCACAGGGGTAGTGTCTTGCGGGCGAATATCAAACTTTTTGATAGTTATCGCCGATAATTCAGCCTAAGCGTCGCCCGGAACCTGCTGTTACAATGCCGGCTCTGCGAATCTTCAGACTCTTTAGATCAGGAGCACACCGGTGCCTGTCGTTTTTGTCGCCGCTTCCAAGCTGCCAACGCCTTTTGCGCAATTCACCATGCACGGCTTTCTCGATGAAGCCACCGGCCGCGAGCACGTTGTGCTGAGCCTGGGTGAATTCGCCGACGGTGCCCCGGTACTCGGCCGGTTGCACTCCGAATGCCTGACGGGCGATGCCTTGTTCAGCCAGCGTTGCGACTGCGGCTCGCAACTGGAGGCCGCCTTGCAGGCCATTGCCCGCGAAGGTCGCGGCGTTTTGCTCTACCTGCGTCAGGAAGGTCGGGGCATTGGCCTGCTGAACAAGATCCGCGCCTATGAGCTGCAGGACGGTGGTGCCGACACCGTCGAAGCCAACGAACGCCTGGGCTTTGCCGCCGACCAGCGTGACTACGCCATGTGCCTGCCGATGCTGGAGCACCTGGGCGTGAAGTCATTGCGCCTGATGACCAACAACCCACGCAAGGTCAAGGCCCTGACCGACATGGGTATCGTGGTCGCCGAACGCGTGCCGCTGCACACCGGCCACAACCCGCATAACCGACTCTACCTGGCGACCAAGGCCAGCAAGCTCGATCACATGATGGGCAATGAGCATCAGGGCGAGGTAGACCGGGCGTGACCCGCGGTCAGGTGCGGCGGCGACTGTCCGTCAACTGGTGGCAGTACCTGGCACTGGCCTTGTTGCCGCTGTTTGTGATCAACGCGGTGTTCGGCCAGAGCGAAGCCATCCTGCCTGTACTGGCGATGCCGTTGTTCATCGCTGGAGTCGCCTCGATGTTTGTCAGCCTGAGGTTTTTCGGTGCCTACAAACACGCGCTGATCGCCACCCAGAAAGCCCTCGATACCCCGGATGAGCCTGCTGCCTGGATCAGTCTGGCGRCCAAGCGGCGCACGGCATTCCTTGCCGCCGGCCTGCCGGCCTGGATCGCTGCCCTGGCGGTGTTCGTCGGTCTTGAAGCGGTGCCGCTGATGCTGCTGGCGCTGTCGACCGTCGTGCTGTTCTACCTCTACCGTATTCCGCGTCAACTCGGTTGATGCGCGCGCTCTGGCTGGCGGTGTTGCTGCTGGCCGCCAGCAGCTCGGCCATCGCGGTCGAGCGGGTTGTCAGCCTTGCACCGTCGCTCTCTGAAATCGTCGTTGAACTGGGCTCCGCCGACCTCCTGGTCGGTGTACTTGACGCTGGTGAACGACCTGCCGAACTCAAGAACCTGCCCTCCGTTGGCCGCTATGGCCAGCTGGACATGGAGCGGTTACTCAGCCTGAATCCCGATCTGTTGCTGCTATGGCCCGGTAGCGTCGGCCCGGCCCAGCGTGACCAGCTCAAGCGCCTGAATATTCCCACCTACGTCGCCGAACCCCACAGCCTGAACCAGCTCGCCGCACAGATCGAGACCATTGCCGCTCGGCTTGGTCGGCCTGAACGCGGAACTTCATTGGCCAACGACTTACGCCAGCGGCTGGATGAATTGCGCCAACGCTATCGCCGGGACAAGCCGTTACGAGTGTTCTATCAGGTCTGGGACCGGCCGCTGTATACGGTTGGCGGCGAGCAGATCATCAGCGATGCGCTACAGGTCTGCGGTGCGCAAAACGTATTTGGTGACCTGAAACTGCCGGCACCGCAGGTCAGTGTGGAAGCCGTATTGCAGCGTAATCCCGAGGTGATTCTGGCCAGCGATCAGGCGCAACTCGATGCGTGGAAAGCCTGGCCGCAGGTGGCGGCCGTGGCACAGGGGCAGTTGCGATTGGTGACAGACAAGGGCCTGGAGCGGCCGAGTGGGCAGATGATCGAGGCGACTGCAAAGCTGTGTAGCTTGATCGCGCCGGATCGCTGAGACCGAGGTGCCTTCATCGCGAGCAAGCTCGCTCCCACAGGGATTCGGTTTGATTGCAAATCTGTAATCCAATCCAAAACCTGTGGGAGCGAGCTTGCTCGCGATGAGGCCATTCCATGTGCCGAAAACTTCAGATCAGATCTCCGGCGTCCACGTCACCCCGAACATCCACGCCCGACCCTCTTCGCGATACCCGTACTGGCTACCTTGGAAGCTGTACAGCGCCCGGCTGTAACCCTTGTCCAGCAGGTTGTCGACCTTCAGCTCCAGACTGATTTCACGATTGAGCTCCCAGCTGCTGCGCAATCCCAACAGAGCATAACCACCCAGCGGCTGTTGATTGTTCAAGTCGTCATAGCTGCTGCTGACCGCTTGCCAACTGGCACCGAGGCCAAGGCGATCGAACTGACGGTCCAGATCCCAGCTCAAGGTGCGCCGCGCACGACGGGCCAGGGTGCGGCCCGTGTCACGGTCGCGCGGGTCGATGATCGCCACGCCGAGGTTGCTCTGCCAGCCGAACAGGTCCTGCTTCAGTGCGGCTTCGAAGCCGTTGATTCGCGCCGAGGCGACGTTCTGGGGGGGCGAGTTGCTGCCGGCGATGATTGCGTCTTCGAGGTCGGTACGATACAGCGACGCCTCCAGGCGACTGCTCTCGGTCAATTGACTGCGCCATTGCAGCTCATAGCTTTTCGACGTCTCCGGCTTCAGGTCCGGGTTACTGAAGTCGGGGTAGTACAGATCGTTGAACGTCGGCGCGCGGAAGCCTTCGCTGTAGGTCAGTAGCATTTCGTTGTCCGGGTTCAGCGGCAGAGTGAGGGTGCCGCTCCAGGTATTCTGGCTGCCAAACTGCTGGTTATCGTCATGACGCAGGCCCAGCTCCGTGGAGAAACTGTCGGCCTGATAGCGGTGCTGGATGTACGCCGCTCGGTTCCAGCGACTGTCCTCATCGAACGCGGTGCTGCTGTTGATGCGGTCTTCATACCAGTCACCTCCGAGCAGCAAGCTATTGCGCTCGTTGAGCGTCAGGTCGTTCTGCCAGTTCACCGAATCGCGGTAGGTGTTGAACACGCTGCGCTCATCGCTGAGCTTGTCCAGGGTCTTCTCGCGGTTTTCGCTATGGCCGAACTCGATGCGGGTTTTCCACAGATCATTGATGCGCGCGTCGATGTAACTGCTGACACTGCTCACATCGAATTCGTTGTAGGGCTGTTGTTGGACCGACTTGAACGTATTCATGTCGAAGCGCCCGAACGGGTTGTCGAACTCGCTTTTGCCGCGGTTATCCAGCAGGTTGGCACCGACTTCGATGTCATCGGTCAGCGCATGGCTGAGGCTCAGGCTGACGGATTTGTTGCGGTATTCGTCATGGTCGCCGTCGCTGGGATACGACTCGTGGGTGCGATTGATCCCGGCGGTTTCGTCGAGGCTGGCGCCGAGGTTGAAGCGGGTGTGTGCATCGCCACCGGACAAACCGAGGCTGCGCTCCCAAGTCTGGTTGCTGCCAAAGCCCATATGCAGTCGAGGTTGCAGGCCCTGTTCGCCACTACGACGGGTGAAGATCTGGATCACCCCGCCAATCGCATCGCTGCCATAAATCACCGAGCGGGAGCCGCGCAGCACTTCCACGCGCTCGACTTGTTCGATGTTGATGTGTTGCAGGTTGCTGTCGCCGGAGCTCGAGCTGCCGATACGCTGGCCGTCCACCAGTACCAGGCTCTGGGCCGACTGGGTGCCGCGAATGTAGACACCCGGAAGGCTGCCGCGCCCGCCGGTTTGCACGACTTGCACGCCCGGTACGCGACGCAGCAGGTCGGTGACGCTATTGGGTTGCAGGCGATCGATGTCTTCGCGGGTAAAGACGCTGTTGGCTGCACTGCTGTCATTGCGCGCTTCGACCTGGCGGTTGGCACTGATCAACACATCGGGCAGCTTCAGGGCCTGATCGCGTTCGAAGGTGTCGGCCAGCAGTTGACCGGCCGGCAGCAGGGTCAGCGTCAGGGCGAAGGGGGAGAGTTTCATTGGCAGTCCGTTGGTGCTTTGAGGCGAATACAGTTTTGATAGACGCTGAAAACCACTGTGGGAGCGAGCTTGCTCGCGATAGCGGTGTATCAGTCAACATCYGAGTCGACTGACAGACCGCTATCGCGAGCAAGCTCGCTCCCACAGGGTTTTGCGTTTAGATGTTGAGCAGTTGCAGGCGCTCGCGAATGGACGCTTCGATTCCCGCTTCATCCAAACCACACTCGGCCAGCATTTGCGCAGGCTTGGCGTGTTCGACGTAGATGTCGGGCAAGCCCAGGTGCAGCATCGACTTGAGGATGTTTTCGCGGGCGAGGAATTCGCTGACCGCGCCACCGGCGCCGCCCATGATTGCGTTTTCTTCGACGGTCACCAGCAGTTCATGGCTGCCGGCGATTTCGCGAACCAGCGCTTCATCCAGGGGCTTGACGAAACGCATGTCGACCACGGTCGCGTCCAGCGTCTCGGCGACTTTCAGGGCTTCGGCCAGTTGCACGCCGAACACCAGCAGGGCGACTTTGCTGCCATGGCGGCGAATCACTCCCTTGCCGATCTCGATCGGCTCCAGGTCTTTCTCGATGGTCGCGTTCGGACCATTACCGCGTGGATAACGCACGGCCGCCGGGCCTTCATACAGGTGACCGGTGGTGAGCATTTTGCGCAGCTCGTTTTCATCGCTCGGAGTCATCACCAGCATGCCGGGGATGCAGCGCAGGTACGAAAGGTCGAAACTGCCGGCGTGGGTCGGACCGTCTTCGCCCACCAGTCCTGCGCGGTCGATGGCGAACAGTACGTCGAGGTTCTGCACGGCGACGTCATGCACCAACTGGTCGTAGCCGCGCTGCAGGAAGGTCGAATAAATGGCTACCACAGGTTTGGCGCCTTCGCAGGCCATGCCGGCCGCGAAGGTGACGGCGTGCTGCTCGGCAATGGCCACGTCGAAGTAGCGCAGCGGGAATCGTTCGCTGAAAGCGACCAGATCCGAGCCTTCCTTCATCGCCGGGGTAATCCCGACCAGGCGCGGATCGGCAGCCGCCATGTCACACAGCCATTCGCCGAACACACCGGAATATTTCGGTCCACTGGCCTTTTTCGGCGCAACGGCCGGGGCGTCCAGCGGTTCGAGTTTGGTAATGGCGTGGTAACCGATCGGGTCGACTTCCGCCGGGGCGAAGCCTTTGCCTTTCTTGGTGACGACGTGCAGGAACTGCGGACCTTTCAGGTCGCGCATGTTGCGCAAGGTAGCGATCAGGGTCGGCAGGTCGTGGCCATCGATCGGGCCGATGTAGTTCCAGCCCAGCTCTTCGAACAGCGTGCCGGGAACCAGCATGCCTTTGGCATATTCTTCGGTACGGCGGGCGATTTCCCAGGCACCGGGCAGGCGCGACAGGACCTTTTTACTGCCCTCGCGCATGCTGGCGTAGGTGCGGCTGGAAAGGATCTTCGCCAGATAGTTCGACAAACCACCGACGTTGCGCGAGATCGACATGTCGTTGTCGTTGAGGATCACCAGCATGTTGGCGTCCACTTCCGGCGCATGGTTCAGCGCCTCGAACGCCATGCCCGCGGTCAACGCGCCGTCGCCGATCACCGCGATGGCCTTGCGCTCGCTGTTTTGCAGGCGGGCGGCAATCGCCATGCCCAGCGCGGCACTGATCGAGGTGCTGGAGTGGCCGACGCCAAAGGTGTCGTACTCGCTTTCGGAGCGGCGTGGGAACGCAGCGACGCCGTCCTTCTGGCGCAGGGTGCCCATGCGCTCGCGACGACCGGTGAGGATCTTGTGCGGATAAGCCTGATGACCCACGTCCCACACCAGACGGTCGTCCGGAGTGTCGAAGACGTAATGCAGCGCGATGGTCAGCTCGATCACGCCCAGCCCGGCACCGAAATGCCCACCGGTCTGGCCGACCGTGTAGAGCAATTCCAGGCGCAACTCATCGGCCAGGGTTTCCAGCTCGGCTTCGCCTAACCGGCGCAGGCCGTCCGGCGTATTCGCGCGGTCGAGCAGGGGCGTGGTTGGGCGTTTGCGGGGAATCTCATGAAACGTCGTGGGCATCAGGCGAATCGTTATAGGTATAAAAGATGCGGCAGTTTACCTGATGCATCGGTCCCTGCCCACGCGTTGGTTTTTTTTGGCGGATTCGCCGTCAGCTGCGGCGATCGACGATATACCGGGCCAGATCGCGCAACGGCTCGGCCGCCGCGTCAAACGGTCGCAGTGCGTGCAGAGCCTGGTCGCGCAGCTCCAGGGCATAAGCCTTGGCGGCGTCGAGGCCGAGCAGGGCCGGATAGGTCGGTTTGTCCCGGGCAATGTCGGCGCCCTGGCGTTTGCCGAGGGTTTCGGTATCGCTTTCGACGTCGAGAATGTCGTCCTGCACCTGGAATGCCAGGCCGATGGCCTGTGCATAAGTCTGCAGGGACTTGAGTTCGTCTTTCTCGGCACGGCCGCTGGCCAGTGCACCGAGCTTGACGCTGACTTCGATCAGCGCGCCGGTCTTGTGCCGGTGCATGTACTCCAGGGCTTTCTGGTCAAGCTTCAGACCGACCGAGCCGAGGTCGATGGCCTGACCACCGACCATGCCCGCCGGGCCTGCGGCCAGTGCCAGGGCGCTGACCATTTGCAGGCGGATTTCGGCATCCGACGTGCTCAGGCGTGGATCGAGCAGGGCGCTGAAGGCCAGGCTCTGCAAGCCGTCGCCGGCGAGGATCGCACAGGCTTCATCGAATTTCTTGTGGGTAGTGGGCTGGCCGCGACGCAGATCGTCATCGTCCATCGCCGGCAAATCGTCATGCACTAGCGAATAGGCGTGGATCAGTTCCACGGCGCAGGCCGCACCGTTGGCTTGCTCGGGCTTGCCGCCCAACGCTTCACACGCGGCGTAGGCCAGCAGGGGACGCACGCGTTTGCCGCCGTTCATCACGCTGTAGCGCATGGCCTCATACAGCCGCGTCAGCTCAGGGCTCGGCGCGATGAACAGGGTTTCCAGAGCCGCATTGACGCGGGCCTGGCTGGTGGCCGAGTACGCTGCAATCATTCTGGCTGATCCGCGTCGAAGGGTTCCTCGGCCAACTCGCCATCACGCTCGAGCAGCACCTGAACCTTTTGCTCGGCCTGGGCCAGCGCCGCCTGGCAATCGCGGGTCAGACCGATGCCTTGCTCGAAAGCGGCCAGCGACTCCTCCAGCGACAATTCGCCATTCTCCAGATGCTCCACCAGCGTTTGCAGGTCGGCGAGGGACTGTTCGAAATCCAGTGCAGCTTTTTTGCGGGCCATGGCGGCGATTTCCGGTTGACGTTAAACCGGCGCGACACTAGCAGATAGGGGGGTTATGGGCAAATGAGCGGGGTGGTTGGTGCAAGGGTTTCAGCGCTCAGGATGCGCTTGGTCGGGATATTTGATCTGGTAGCGAGTACTGCGCCCGCCACCCGGCAGGCGTTGCAGGCATTCCTTTTCCAGCAGTTCGGCCAGATGCCGGGTCGCGGTCGCTTTGGAGACTTTCGCAACGGCTTGATACTGCGCCGCACTGATCCCGCCTTCGAATCCACGCTCCCCTGCGTCCAGCAAACGATTCAGTACTTTGGTCTGCTCGGTCGACAGCTCGGACTCCCGGTGCGCCTGCCAGAAGCGCGCTTTGCCCAGCACGGATTCGATCCGTGCCATGGCCTGTTGCAGGCTGCGCAATAGAGTTTGCAGGAACCATTCGAGCCAAACAGTAACGTCCGTGTTGGATTTCTGGCAGGTTTCCAGCACCCGGTAATAGCCAGATCGATCCTCGAGAATACTCGCCGACATGGCATAAAAACGGATCGCCTGAGCCTCGCCTTGAGCCAATGCAAGGTCGGTGATCGTCCTGGTCAGGCGACCGTTGCCGTCGTCAAACGGGTGGAGTGTGACAAACCAGAAGTGTGCGATGCCAGCTCGCAGCAAAGGGTCGAGCTCGGACTGATTTCGGCTGGTTTCAAACCATTCGAGGAAAGCATCGAGTTGGCGCTCAAGGCCCAGGCGAGGCGGTGCTTCGAAGTGCACGGTCGGTCTGTCGAGACGACCGGAAACCACTTGCATTGGATCATCGCCGCGCAAAGCACCTACACGAATGCTTTGCGCGGCCAAGCCGATTTCCTGTTCTGGAAACAGCCACTCATGCCAATCCAGCAATCGTTCAAGTGTCAGCGGCTCGGCAAAACGCTGCGTCGCATCGAGCATTAATTGCGCGAGTCCTTCACTGCGCTTGCTGACGTTGTCGCCATCATTGAGCTCCAACCCCAATCGCCGCGCCAATGAAGAACGAACTGAACCGACATTCAGCTGTTCGCCTTCTATCGCCGACGAGGTGACGATGTTCTGCAGCAATGCATCCAGTTCACTTTGTGCGCTCAGCGAACTGCCCACGGAACTGGCCATGCCCATTAGCCGACCTTGTGCTTGAACGCACTCGCGTAACAAGGGCGCCAAGCGTTCGGCGCTCCAGGTGAAACCCGGCCAATCAGGTTGCTGCCATATCCATTGAGGTGTCATGAACTTGATGCTCTAAGTAGGGGTGAGCCGATTAGATGGGCTATTCGGCTCACATAATGAGCCGAATATGACGCGTATTCGGCTCACCGTCCACCCATTACCGTGACTCCCGCCGCAATTTCGGAGCCATCCGATTGTTAAAAAACAACCAACTGGCTAACCTTTGCGCCATCTACGGCCCAATAGTCACGGGTCTTTCAGACGAAACACAGTATCCACATCTGTAACGCGCCGAGGATCGGGCGCAAGGTTTCGTCATGCATGGCAGGAGGCGTCGCATGCGCTCATTTCTTTTGCTGCTGATCGGGTTGACTATCGCGCCCGTGATTCTGGCTGCGCCGAATGCCGAGTTATCGGAACCGGTGGGTGGCTGGCGTTACAACGGTCTGCTGGACCGTAGCGAAAACCCGCAAGTCGCCTATCCCACGCCACCCATCGACCGGGGTGTGCAGCGCAATCGCACGATGATCGAAGGCCGGCTCAAGGCCATCGGCRCCCAGCGCGGGCCGCACACGTTGGCGGTCAACGGCAATCCGCTGAACCTCTACACCGACGAGCAAGGGCGTTTCGCCCGACCCTATGCGTTTGGCGCCGGCTCCAACAGCGTCGAAGTGCGCAGCGCCGAAAGCCAGTCCCTCAAGCGTGTTCAATTCTATGAAGCCAACAACCTGCGCACCCCGGCGCGGATTCGCGTGGTGCTGGGTTGGGACGATCCGAAGGCCGAACTCGACCTGCACATCATTACCCCCGACGGCCAGCATGCCTTCTGGGCGCGCCCGGCGATGAGCAACGGCGGCGGCCTCGACCCTGATGGCGTCGATGGCCCGGGCCCGGAAATGTTCACCATGACCGCACCGCTGCATGGCACCTATCTGGTTTACGTGAACTATTGGGGCAACTTCGGCAGCGACGGCTATAACTTCGATGAGTCCGGCAACCAGAACGAGGTGATTACCTCGCAGATCAACCTGGTGCTCAACGAAAACACCGTCGATGAAAAACGCGAGACGTTCGTCGTGCCCCTACGCGCAATCGGCGACCTGCTGCTGGTCAAGACTTTCAACTACTAAGCATCCCCGCTCCACGGATGAACATCGGGTTTTGTGAACATGAGTGATAGCACTGTTACTCCGGCCGCTGGCGCACCCGCGGCCAAACCTTCCCTGCATTGGCCGACGCTGCTGATCGGGTTATGCCTGGTCGTTGTCGTGGCCGGTGGGTTGTGGTGGTTCATGCACAAGCCCAAGGCCCCGGCGCCTGCGTTGGCCAGTGACAAACTGGGCATGAGTCGCCCGGATGGCCTGCTGGAAACCCATTCCCTGAGCCAGTTGCCCAAGGACTTGCTGGCGGTACCGTTTCTCAAGGAAACCCTGACCGAAGATTTCGTCTTCTATTACGAAAGCCACGCCGATCGCCTGGGCTTGATCGGCAGTCTGCGGCGGATCATCTACGAGCACGACCTGAAACTGCAGGACACCTTGATCGAGCAGCTGTTCGATCAGCCTGCCGACGTAGCGTTGTGGCGCGGGGCGGATGGGCGGCTGAAGGATTTCCTGCTGGTGATGGATCGCGGCGGGTTGGCCAAGGTGCTGGAGCCGTTGGCCAAAGTGGCGCTGGACGACTCGCAGCTGAGCAAGGTCGCTGACGTGAAGGTCGGCACCGACGACGTGGCGCTCTATCAACTCAACTACAACGCGAGCAAGGCGCTGCTGTTTGCGTCCCATGGCGACAAACTGGTGGTGCTGTCCAACCCGGCGAAACTCTACGATCCGCAAAGCGGTGCAACGGAAGAACCGGGCAGCGTGTCGACCACGGCCATTGCCGCGTTGCTCAATGGCGACAAACTGTTCCCCGAAGCCTTCGGCCTGCCACCTCGTACGCCGCAGGTGAAACAACGCCTGTCGGTGAATGCCAGCGTGCTGGCCATGGGTTACCAGCGTTTCATCCCGAACTTCGCCGGCCTGCGTTTCGACATGGACGACAAGGGCTGGCACAGCTTTCTGGCCATGGACGAACTGGAGAATCAGCCGGACTTCGATTTCAAACCGATCTGGCAAGCCATGCCCATGGGCGCCAGCGCTTGCGTGGCGTTGCCGCTGGCTGCCGAACAACAGAAACCGCTGCTGGTGAAACTCGGTGCGCAGGATACGGTGGCCCAGGCATTGACCAAACACATGACCGGCGCGGCGGGCCTGTGCTGGTATGCCGATTCGCGGTTGTACACGCCCTTGCTGGTGGCCAGCCTCATTGATGACGACAGCGGCAAACTGGATGGAGATCTGGGCAGCCTGTTTGGCTCGATGGTCGGTGCCTTTGAGCCCAATGTCGAAGCAGGCGCCTTCCCGGTGGTGGAAAAACAAGAAGGCCAGAGCCATCAATGGCAACGCCAGGTCAGCTCCAGTTTCGGCCCCTATGCGGCCAAGGACGCTGAAGACCCCGACGCCATCACCGGCAAGGCATTCATGAAAGTCAGCCTGGCGCGGCACGGTTCAACGCTGCTGTTCTCCCTCGATGACAAGCTGGTGGACAAGGCCCTCGGCACCCTCGACAAACGCTTCCCGCCGATGGCCGACGTGGTGCCGAAAGACCTGTTGATGCCGGTCTATTTCGGCCCGGATTCCATGGCGCAACTGATGCAGCAGGAAACCCTCGACAGCCTGCCCCAGGACATGGAACCGGTGTTCTACAACGCCGCGCAAACCTACCTGATCCCGAAACTGCGCAAGCTCGGCGGCTACGGCAAGTACGCCCTGACCTTGCCCGAAGGCAGCGAGCCAGACGGCCACTGGCAGTGGCTGCCGCTGGAGTGGAAAGCCCTGTGACGGCATTGATGCGGAGTCTCGGCCTGCTTGCGCTGTTGCTGAGCGCGAGTGCCCGCGCTGTCGAGGCACTGTCACTCGACCCACAGCAATCCCAGGTGTTCCGCGCCTGGTTCGTGCGTATCGCCCAGGAGCAATTGAGCCAGGGCCCGAGCCCGCGCTGGTATCAACAGGACTGCGCCGGGCTGGTGCGCTTCGCTGCCAATGAAGCGTTGAAAGTCCATGACGACAAATGGCTGCGCAGCAATGGACTGTCCAATCGCTACCTGCCGCCGGAGCTGCAACTGAGCGATGCCCAGCGCGGTCTTGCCCAGCAATGGCAGCAGGGCGGCGGCAAGGTCGGGCCATACGTCAATGCAATCAAATTGATCCAGTTCAACAGCCGTCTGGTCAGTCGCGATGTGGCTCAGGCGCGACCTGGCGACCTGATGTTTTTCGATCAGGGCGACGACCAGCACCTGATGATCTGGATGGGCCGTTACATCGCCTATCACACCGGCACCAGCACACCCACCGACAACGGCATGCGTTCGGCAAGCCTGCAGCAACTCATGACATGGAAGGACACCCGATGGATACCCGACGCAGCCAACCCCAACTTCATCGGCGTCTATCGACTGAATTTTCTTTCCCAATGACCGGTGCCCGCATGCTGCGTTTTCTGTCTCTGATGTGGGTATTGGTGCTGCCTTTCACGGCGGTAAACGCCGACGATTCGGTCCCGGCCAGCGGCTATGCGCCGGTGGCCGGCGAGAGTTTTTTCCTGCTGGCCGACAGCAGCTTTGCCAGCGATGAACAGGCGATGGTGCGCCTCGAAGCACCGGGTCGCGACTATCGTCGGTTTCGCATGGAGCCCTACGGCGGCGCCGACATTCGGGTGTATCGCATCGACAAACCGCTGGATTTCCTCAAGCGCCAGAAGAACCTGCATCGGGTGGTCAGCGATGGCCAGTTCAAGGGTGAAGGCCTGTCCAACACCCTCGCTTACCTGTGGGACAACTGGTATCGCAAATCCCGTCGGGTGATGCAGCGGGCGTTTTCCTACGAGTCGCGTAAACAAGTCACCGAGCAAGTGCCGGAACTGAAGATGGGCAACGCGATGGCTGCGCCAACGCCCTACGATGCGCAGCCGCAATTCGCGCTGATACCGGGGTTGCCGGTGGTCAGCCAGTTCCGTTATCCGTTGTGGCAGGCCAAGCCGATTCAGCCACCTGCAGGGGTGAACCTGGCCGGTTCTTCCAGCGAGTTCGTCAGTGTCGCGCCGGGCAACGTGTACATCCCGTTGGGCAATCTCAAACCGGGTCTTTATCTGGTGGAAGCGCTGATCGGCAAGTACCGCGCGACCACCATGGTGTTCGTCTCCAACACAGTAGCGGTGAGCAAGATTGCCGGTGACGAACTGCTGGTGTGGGCCGCACGCAAACACGAAGGGAGTTCGGTGCCGAAGGTCAATGTGCTGTGGACCGATGGCCTCGGCGTTATGAGCAGCGGCGCTACGGATACTGATGGCTTGCTGCGCCTGAAACACGTCAGCCCCGAGCGCTCGTTCGTGATCGGTGAAGACGAAGAGGGCGGGGTGTTCGTCTCGGAAAACTTCTACTACGACAGCGAAATCTACGACACCAAACTCTATGCCTTCACCGACCGGCCGCTGTATCGGCCGGGGGACTGGGTGTCGCTGAAAATCGTCGGACGGGAGTTCAAGAATGCCCGGGATTCGGTGCAGCCCACCGCGGCCGACGTCAACGTGACCGTGCTCGATGCGACCGGCACAGCGCTGCAATCCCTCGACTTGACGCTCGATTCCAGGGCCGGCACCCAGGGCCGTTTCCAGTTACCGGACAATGCCGTGGCCGGTGGTTATGAACTGCGTTTCAACTACAAGGATCAGGCCTACAGCAGCGCCTTTCGCGTCGCTGAATACATCAAGCCGCATTTCGAGATTTCGCTCAATCTGGCCAAGCAGGATTACCGTACTGGCGAGCCGGTCAAGGGCAACCTGGTGCTGCTGTACCCGGACGGCAAGCCGGTGGCCAATGCGAAATTGAGCCTGAGCCTGCGCGCCCAACAGCTGTCGATGGTCGACAACGAACTGCAATACCTCGGGCAATTTCCGGTGGAGCTGACCAGCACCGAATTGACCACCGACGCCAGGGGCAATGCGTCCCTCGATTTGCCGGCAGCGGACAAACCGAGTCGCTACATGCTGACTGTATTTGCCAGCGACGGTGCGGCGTATCGGGTCAAGGCCACCAAGGAAATCCTGATCGACCGTGGCGCGGCGAATTTCCGCTTGAGCGCGCCTCAACGCTTCAGCGCAGTGGGTGACAAGGTTGCCTTCAGCTACGCCCGCGAAGGCGAGCAGGCCGATGCCGTTACACCGGGCAGCTATGGCTGGGTGCGTTTGGAGGACCAGAGCACCGGCGAAGGCAAACTCGCGGCAACCGACAAAGGTTTCACCCTGGCCTTCGACCGGCCGGGCACCTACAACCTGACGCTCAAGGATGATCATGGTCGGGTGGTCGGCGCCACCGGCCATTCGGTTACCGGCGAAGGTGTCAAAGCCGTACCCGGCACCGTGGAAATCATCCTCGACAAGCCCGAGTTCATCGCCGGCGATGAAGCGCTGGCGTTGATCACTTTCCCGGAACCGGTCAGCGATGCCCTGCTGTCGCTGGAACGGGACAAGGTCGAAGCGACCGCGCTGCTGTCCAGGGGCGGTGACTGGCTGAAACTGGAAAAACTCAGCGATACCCAATATCGCGCACGCATCCCGGTGAAGGAYGGTTTCGCGCCGAACCTGACCTTCTCGGTGCTGTACACCAAGGGCGGCCAGTACAGTTTCCAGAACGCCGGCATAAAGGTGGTGACACCACAGATCGACGTGACCATCGCCACGGATAAGGAAACCTATCAGCCAGGTGAAACCGTCTCGGTAGACCTGACCACCCGGTTCGCCGGCAAAGCGATTTCCGCGCACCTGACGGTCAGCGTGGTCGATGAAATGGTCTACGCCCTGCAACCGGAAGTCGCGCCGAGCATCGACCAGTTCTTCTATCACCCACGGCGCAACAACGTGCGCACCAGCGCCAGTTTGTCGTTCATCAGTTATGACGTCGCCTTGCCGGGCAGCCCCGGTGCACCGGGCAAAGCCAATCGCAGTGAGCGCGGCGTGAAAGTGCTGGAGCGACCGCGTCGCGAGGATGTCGACACGGCGGCGTGGCAACCTGAGTTGCTGACCGATGCCAATGGCAAAACCCGCTTCACCTTCAAGATGCCCGACTCCCTGACCCGCTGGCGCATCACCGCCAGGGCCATCGCCGATGGCGGGCAGGTCGGGCAGAAGAAGCAATTCGTGCGCTCGGAAAAACCGCTGTACCTGAAGTGGAGCGGCCCGACTCGATTCCGCGCCGGCGACAAACCGGACCTCGGCGTGTTCGCCTTCAGTCAGGCCGAGAAACCGGTCAAGGCCGAACTGGTGACCCGTTACGTCGGCAACGAACAGCGCTTGCCTGTAATCCTGAACAGCGGCATCAACTACATCCCGTTGCCGGCCTTTGAGCTGGCCAATGGCGAGTGGAGCGCCGAGCTGGTGCAGGACGGCAAAACCGCAGATGCCCTGGCGGTGCGCCTGAGCGCGACCGGTGAAGGCTGGCAGGTGACTCAAACCCAGAGCCTTGATGTGGGTGAGGGTGATACGCCGCTGACGTTGCCGGCAGACGCCAGTGATATTCGCCTGCGCCTGGATGACAGTCCGCAAGCGTTGTTCCGCTCTGCCCTCGACGACCTGCTGAGCTACCCCTACGGTGGCGTCGAGCAGACCGCCAGTCGCTTGTTGCCGTTGAGCATCGCCTACCCGACGCTGGCGGCGAATCCGCAGATCCGCGATCGCCTGCGCCTGATCATGCAAAACAGTCGTTTGCGCCTGGTGCAAATGGCCGGCCCTTCGGCGTGTTTCACCTGGTGGGGCATGGACGGCGAGCCGGATGCGTTCCTCACCGCTTACGCCTATTACGCCGACTGGCATGCCAGCCAGGTGCTTGAACTGAGCCTGCCGCCGGAGCATTGGCAGCGGGTGCTGGAGGTCTACGCCAAGCAGGCGAAGAACACGCCGCTGTTGCAGCGGGCGCTGACCCTGTCGTTTGCCCGACAGATGCAGTTGCCGGTCAACACCTTGCTCAGTGGCTTGATGGACGACCTGGCGAAAGCGGGCGAGGGCACTGCCGCGAATCTGATGGAAGACGGCGAAGACAGCCTCGTCATGAGCGATCCGGATTCCGCGTTGGGGCTGGCTGCCGCACGGGTGCTGACGGCATCGCTGGCCAGGCAAGCGAAGGTGGCTTTGCCGGACGCGTTCAATCGGCAACTGGCCGACGCGCAGCAGCGTCTGGCGGTCAGCTCCCAGCCGTTTGCCGAAGCGCTGAACCTGTCGCTGCAACCCTTCGATCAGGCTCACGCTCAAGCGTTGTTGCAACGTCTATTGCCACAGCAATCGACCCTGGAACGTGCATTGGCACTTACCTGGCTGCAACGCAGCATCGAGCAGGCATCTCCCACCATTGCATTGGCGCCGGGTGAAGGCTGGAAGAAGCAGTACGGAGTTTCTGGTGAGATGTATTGGACGTGGCAGGGGGCTGCGCTCGTGCCGGCGGTATTGACGCTGACCGGTGCGCAAGAGCGTCCGTTGCGCGCTGCATTGAGCTACCGCAGCCAACAGCCGGTGGTCGATCCGATGGCCGTGACCATCACCCGTCGCCTGTCGCGACTGGTGCCGGGGGATGAGGCTTTCACCTTCAAACTTGAAGCGGTCGGCAACGCGCCGCTGTCCAGCGACAACCTCTATCTCGACGAAGTGATCGTCACCAGCAAAGCCGCCAGACCGTTGCGTTACGGCATGCTGGAAGTGCCGCTGCCGCCTGGTGCTGATGTCGAACGCACGACCTGGGGCATCAAACTCATGGGCAAGGCCGGCACCGAGCCGACGTCACTGGAAAAGGCGCGATTCGAACCGGGACAAATGGCCTACGCCATTCCGGTCGATGCCTTGAGTGGCGAATTGCGCCTGCGGCACTTGGTGCGTTTCTCGCAGAAGGGGCAGTTCAACTTGCCACCGGTGCGGTTCACCCAGGTTTATGCGCCGCAGCATCAGGCGCTTGAGCAAAAAGCAGCTCTTGGCCAGCTCACGGTTCACTGACGTGCACAGGCTGCTGATAGGTTGCTTGCTGTGTTTGATCCCTGCGCTGGCGACGGCGCAGGACGAACCGCTGCGCCTGGCCTTCAAGGGCGATTTGTTGTCGCTGAACCGAACTCAGGTGATCGCCCGCGAACCCTTGCCGCAGACCTTGCAGACGCCGCTGGGCAGTGTGTGGAAGTTATTCGTCTACGCCTGGCTAGTGGACACCGGCGCGCGTGAGCCGGCGTATGAATGTCGCGGCCAGTCGAAGGAAGAAGTTTATTGCTGCACGACGGGCGGCAGGATCGAGCGAGATCAGGCGTTGGTGAAGTCATGCGGTCTGTATTTCGAACCCGCTCGGTTGGGCATCGGCGATGCCGACTGGCGAGCCTATTGGCAGGCGCGGCAGGCGCCGCAATGGTTGCTGGATTTGCCTTCGTTGCAACCGGCTACCCGGGTTTCGGTGGCGGAACTGTTGAAGGTGTTGGCCGTGCTGCCGGCGCAGGATCAAGCCCGGCGTGTGTTKCTCGATGTAGTGCTCAATGCCGCCGATGGCCAAGTCGTCGGTGAACTCGGCAGTCGTCTGCGGGTGAAGACCTGGAGCTGGTTGGCGGATCAGGACGCAATATCGCGTCAGGGTGGATTCGCCGGTTGGATGGCGGATGGCACACCGGTCTGGGCCGGAGGGCGGGGCACCAGTCAGCGGGTACTGCGTGATTACGCGCAGGCAATGTCGACGGTGATTCCCGTTTCATGGCCTGCGGATGCAGGGAGATGCGTAGAGGTCGACCTGTTCTCTCGCTATCCACTTCGGCGTGTGCTGTCAGGCGGCACCGCTTTGACTTCCGGGGCATTGCAGGGTGACTACCGCGTCGAATTCGCCAATGGGAATGCGCTGGATATTCACAGCGACGGCGAACTGTTTCTGCTGAACGACAAACTCGTGGCTCGTCTGGATCGCGAAGAGTACGTCGCCCGTGTTCTCCAGCGCGAAGCCAGTGCCGAACCGGTCGAAGCCGCCAAAGCCCTGGCCGTGGCCATCCGCACCTACCTGCTGCAAAACGCTACGCGCAGCGGTGACTGCCTGAGCATCGACGACAGCAGCAGCCGTCAGCGGGTCGCACCGCGTCCGGCGTCGCCCGGGTCACGCGACATCGCCGCCTGGACCAGCGACCTGGTGCTGGCCGGCAGCACCGTCACCTACCATTCCGACCAGCCCGGCCCGGACAAACTGTCCTGGCAGCAAGCCGTCGAACAGGCCCGTGCCGGCCAGCGCTACGACGCCATCCTGCTGCACGCCTACCCACGCGCCAGTCTCAGTCGCTGGGACAACCCGGTCGCGTCCTGCGAAGCGTTGCCCGCCGCACAAACATGGCTGCAGAAACAACGGCGCGGCTGGCGCCCAAGGCTTGAAAGCGAAACCGGCTACAGCGAAGTCAGCACCTTCGCCGTATGCCGTCTGGCCTTCGGCCGCCCCTATGTCGACCGCGAACGCCAGCGCATCTACGTGCGTGGCGCGCAGACACTACAAGACCGTCTCGACCTGACCCACGAATACCTGCACCTGGCCTTCGAAGCACACCCCAACGGCCAGGATGAAACCTACATCGAAGGGCTCGCCCGCCACCTCTTGCTGGAATAGGYCATGAAACTCCGTTATCCACAGGTCTTGCTGTTTATCTGTTCGCTGGTGGCGTTGCCATCGGTGATGGCGGCGGACAGCGTCAGACTCGATACCCCCGCAGGCGGTTGGCGCGCCGGCGCGCCTGAGGGCGAAGGGGAAAACTTCAGGCAGACCGTCAACTATCCGGCCTCGTCGGTGAACACCCCGGCAGGGCAGGCCAACACCGCTCGCATCAGTGGGCAGATCAAAGCCACGCCAAAATCCACAGAGCCCGGCCGGCTGATCGTCAACGGGGTGAGCATGCCGCTGAAAATCGACCCGGCCGGCCGCTTCGATCGCCCGTTCTCGTTCCCCAACGGCAGCAACAGCGTCGAGGTTCGCAGCCCTGATGGCCAACAACGTCACCGCACGCAGTTTCTCAACAGCAGCGGCGGTGCGACCCCGGCCAAATTGCGCGTTTTGCTGTCCTGGGACAGCGACAACACCGACCTCGACCTGCACCTGATCACCCCCGACGGCGCGCACATCTGGTACGGCGACCGCGTCGCCCCCAACGGCGCTGCGCTCGACGTCGACGTCACCACTGGCTACGGCCCGGAAATCTTCGCCATGCCCGCACCGATCAAGGGCCAATATCTGGTCTACGTGAACTACTTCGGCGGCGGGTACAGCAGTGATGAAGAGGGGCAGGAAGACGCGGTGCAAGCGCTGACCACGGCGCAGGTGACGGTGATTACCGAGGAAGGAACGCCGAGCGAGAAGATGGAGACGTTCCTGGTGCCGATGCGTGCGGTGGGGGAGTTGACGTTGGTGAAGGGGTTCAGCTATCCGTGAGGTTGAGGTGTAACTTGCGCAGGCTTTGCACACGGCGAGGTGGAGGCCTATTAGCGTTGTTTCATGCAGAAATACATTGTGAATGTTCCTGCATCGGCATCAGGAGTAATTGAAAGGGCCCTCCAACTGACATGGAAATGCCCTGACGTGAATGACCTTCCTGGCAATACCTCCCTCGATTCAGCTTTCAGCGAAATTACCCAACTGATTGTGACCGCGCGACAACGCGCTATGCAGGCGGTCAACACAGAGCTGATTGAGCTGCACTGGCAGGTTGGGGCCTACATCAGTTGCAAAATTGAAGCGGCGGAGTGGGGTGATGGAGTCGTTGCCCAGTTGGCTATGCACCTTGAGCGTACACAGCCTGGACTGCGTGGGTTTACGCGACGAAATCTATTTCGAATGCGCCAGTTCTATGAGGCGTACAGGGGTGATGAAAAAGTGTCAGCACTGCTGACACAATTACCCTGGACCCAGAATCTGATCATCCTCAACCAGAGCAAACACCCGGAGGAGCGTGAGTTTTACCTGCGCATGACAATCCAGGAGAAGTGGTCGAGCCGCGAACTGGAGCGGCAGTTCAAGGCCGCTCTGTTTGAACGTTCAGTGGTCAGCCCGGCAAAAGTCTCAGCACCGCTGAGACAAATTCATCCCCAAGCCCTGGAGGTGTTCAAGGATGCCTACGTGGTCGAGTTTCTGGCTCTGGAGCGTGGTCATGCAGAGACAGATTTGCACGGAGGCCTGCTGCATAAGCTCAGGGATTTTCTGATCGAACTGGGCAGGGACTTCTGCTTTGTGGGTTCGCAATATCCGTTGCAGGTAGGTGGGCGTGACTTTGCGCTGGATCTGTTGTTTTTCCACCGTGGGCTGAACTGCCTGGTGGCGATCGAACTCAAGGTCGGGCGCTTTGAACCGGAATACCTGGGGAAGATGGATTTTTATCTTGAAGCGTTGGACCGCAATGTCCGCAAGCCACACGAAAACCCGGCGCTCGGCGTATTGCTGTGCGCGAGCAAAGAGGACGAAATCGTCGAGTACGCCCTGAACCGCTCACTGTCGCCTGCCTTGATCGCGGAGTACCACACCCAATTGCCAGACAAGAAATTGTTGCAAGCCAAACTGCAGGAGTTTTATGCGCTGAATATTGAAGGCGTTGAGTGATTTTTGTCGTTGATCATTTTCTTTCAGGCATTAAAAAGCCGGCTTGTGGCCGGCTTCTCGGGGACTGGCTTGGATCATTTTTGGTAAACCGCGCCAGCCTTCAAAACGTACACCCGGATCTTGCGTCCGGCTGTGGGACCTGGTGAGAAAGTCATCTGTCAGGTCAGTGCATCTGGGCCGCGGGGCGGGTCGATGCGTAAATGTGGGGCGCAGCATACGCAGGTTTGAGGGAAATTCCCAGCGGGAAGTGCCGGGCAGAGCCATCGGCCACCCGGGTGGGTGGCCGATGGCTGTTCTGGGATGCCTTAAAGAAATGGCACCGCCGGCCGTCGTTTGTTCAGGGTCGACCACCAGAACACCCAACCCAGCACCCTGATGTTCTGCTCTTCGATTTGTGCGGCCCTGAAGATTTCGTCCGGGTATTCGGCGCGGTTGTGGCTGCGCAGTCGCAGGGAATTGCCCGGTAGACGGTRCAGGTACTTGATGCGCAGCATGCCGTCATGTTCGATGGCGTAGATCTCGCCATCGACAATCTGGGTCAGGCCACGGTCAATCGCCAGGGTCGAACCGTCTTCGATTTTTTCCCCCATGCTATTGCCGCTCATAAGGGCGCAGATAGCGTCGGCGTGGTTGATTTCCAGGGAATCGAGGTGGCTGCGGGGCAGGCGGATGGATTTCTCGGGGTCTTCTATGACGTGGGTTTTGTTGGAACCCGGGGCGGTGACAGCTTCCTTGAGGAATGGCAGTTCGACGTCGACAGGCTCGATGACCGTGTAGACACCGCGGATGGTTTGGGCATCGAAGGTGTTGCCGGATTCGTCGAGCAGGCGCAGGTGCTGGGCATCTTTCGAGCCTTCGCCGGTTTTCAGCCAGTCGCTGCTGACGGAGAGTTTTCTGGCGACTTCTTCCATGCAATGGGCGGGCACACCGCGGGTGTACCAGTTATGTACATTTTGCGGAGCCGTATCCAGGAATTCGGCAAATCCTGTGGTCGTGATGTTCGCTGCTGCAAGGAGCGCTTTAAAGCGTGGGCCGCTAGTGTTCTTTTTCATGAACGCGAGTCTACTGACGGCTAACCAGGGTTTGAATAAACACCTCGTTCAAATTTCGCGGGTAATTTACGACCGGATGTAAGACATTCTTGGGGGGAGTTAAACAAGCAAAAACCATTGGACGGTCTGTTTAAACGATGTGTTTGGCGTGCTTATCAAGCGCCCACAAAAAAACCCGGATCTCCCGGGGTTTTTTGTGGGCGCTTGCAGCTGAAAGCCTGCAGCCGGACTTAGCCTTTATAGGCAGCAACCGACTTGGTGATCGCGTCGCGGGCGGCGTCTGCGCCGGCCCAGCCTTCGATCTTCACCCATTTGCCTTTTTCGAGATCTTTGTAGTTCGCGAAGAAGTGCTCGATCTGCTGGATCAGCAGCGCTGGCAGGTCGGTGTATTCCTTCACGTCGACGTACAGCTGGGACAGCTTGTCGTGTGGGACTGCGATGACCTTGGCATCGCCGCCGCCATCGTCGGTCATGTTCAGGATGCCGACCGGACGCGCGCGGATCACCGAACCTGGAGCAACCGGGTAAGGGGTTACGACCAGCACGTCGAGGGGATCACCGTCGTCAGCCAGGGTGTTCGGGATGTAACCGTAGTTGGCCGGGTAGAACATTGGGGTGGCCATGAAACGGTCAACGAACAGGCAATCGCTGTCTTTGTCGATTTCGTATTTGATCGGCGCGTGGTTGGCCGGAATCTCGATCGCGACGTAGATGTCGTTCGGCAGGTCTTTGCCAGCCGGAATCTTGCTGTAGCTCATTGGGCGTTGCCCCCGTTAGTTGACCAGAAATACTTGGCCGGATTGACCAAAAAGTGGCGGCGATTATAGGCATATTCCTGGATCGACGCCACGCACCAGAAGTCGTATGGCGCTCACTGGTGTGCCTGATAGACAGGGTCATGCGCCTTTAGTTGCTTCAACCTCGCCAGCGGGTCCTGGCGATAGAACAACTTCAGCTGCTGGTACACCTGTGGATAAGCCTTGTGCAGCAAATCCGGGGCGCTGAAGAAGTATTCGCTGGTGACGGCGAAGAACTCGGCAGGGTTTTCGGCGGCATACGGGTCGATGGCAGTTTTGGCATCGGGATTGCGTTCCAGTTGCCGGTCGAGGTCGTCGTAGGCCTTTTGCATGACGCTGGCCCAGTCGCTGACCCGCATGTCCGGGTGCAACGGCGGCAAGCCGTTGGCGACGCCATTGAGCATGTCGAGTTTGTGCGCCAGTTCGTGGATGACCAGGTTGTAGCCTTCCCAGCCTCCGCTGGCCATTACGCCCGGCCAGGCAAGGATGATCGGGCCTTGCTGCCACGCTTCACCGCTGTGCTCACCCACCCATTCGTGCTCGACGCCGCCGACATCGCGATGGCGCTGGGGGCTGAGGAAGTCGTCGGGGTAGAGAATGATTTCGTGGAAGCCCTGATACCAGTTCAGGTCGCCGAGGTTCAGCAGCGGCAGTTGCGCCTGGGCCGCGAGCAGCAAGCGTTGCTCCTGATGCAGTTCGACACCGGGCAGGGCGGTCAGATGCTTGTCTTCGAGGAACAGCACGCAGGCTTCGCGCAGCCATTGGTCTTCGGCGGCACTGATGCCATCGAGAAAACTCAGGTGATGGCGCACCCGTTGCCACATGTCATCGGCAATCGGGTGCCTGGCCAGGGTGCGCCGGCGACGCCAGGCGCTCAGGGACCACATCGTGTCATCGCGATTCGGCTTTGGAGCTCGAACCCGCAAGGCGGTTACGCACCATGCCAATGATCATCGGCACCAGCGAGAGCAGGATGATGCCGACTACCAGCAGCGACAGGTTCTTCTTGATGAACGGCACGTTGCCGAAGAAGTAACCGAGGGTCACCAGCCCGCCGACCCACAAAACAGTGCCGAAGACACTGAAGGCGAAGAAACGCGGATAAGGCATTTTCCCGACACCGGCGACGAACGGTGCAAAGGTGCGGATGATCGGCAGGAAACGCGCCAGGGTCACGGTTTTGCCGCCATGTTTGTCGTAGAAATCGTGGGTTTGTTGCAGGTAATCGCGGCGGAAAATCTTCGAATTCGGATTGCTGAACAGTTTTTCACCCGCCGTTCGTCCGATGATGTAGTTGGTGCTGTCACCCAGAATCGCCGCGAGCATAAGCAGGCCGCCGAGCAGTACCGGGTCCATGCCGCCACCGGCCGCCACGGCGCCGGCAATGAACAGCAGGGAGTCGCCCGGCAGGAAGGGCATGACCACCAGACCGGTTTCACAGAAGATCACCATAAACAGGATGGCGTAGATCCATGCCCCGTAGTTGGTTACAAGCATGTCGAGGTAGACGTCGAGATGCAGGACGATGTCGATCGGGTTGAAATCCATGGAAAGCACCTGTGGTAATGGCCCGACTCAGCAGGCCTGTGCGGATGACTTCGCGTAAGACTACGGATAAGGGTAGTTTTTCTTACAAGCCGGGGAGTTCGGGATTATACGAGGCGAGAGGTGAAAATCGCGTCGAGATTGTAGCGGGGAATGTCATGACAAGACCGATGGCTTGATACCGAACCCGTGGGAGCGAGCCGGCTCGCTCCCACAGGTGCAGGTGATTCAGAGTTCGTCGCTGATCGGCAGCACATAGTTCTTGAATTCGGTGTCTTCCTTGAATCCGATGGACTCATAGGTTTTCTGCGCGACTTCGTTGTTGCTGCTGGTGGAAACACGCATGCGCACGGCATTGGTTTCCTTGGCCATTTTTTTTGCGGTGCGGATCAGGTTGTCGGCCACCAACTGGCGGCGGGCATCCTCGGCGACATAAATATCGTTGAGGATCCACWCGCGTTTGAGCGAAAGCGAGGAGAAGCTCGGGTATAGCTGGCAGAAACCCATCAGTCTGTTGCTGTCGTCATCGGACAGCGCCAGGTAGATCACCGACTCCTTGCGGCGCAGGCGCTTTTCGAGGAACGCCCGGGACGAGTCCGGATACGGCAGGGAACCATAAAACTCGCGATATTTGACGAACAACGGGGTCAGCAGGTCCAGGTGTTCGAGGGTCGCTTGAATAATCCGCATGGTAGGTCTCGTCTTCAAGTGGCTGTCTTACGTCTCTGACGGCGATGGGAAACCCTTGGCGGCCGTGCCACGATCCTGCCTGAAACTGGTACGAATGTGCAACGCGCAAGCGGTTCAGGCATTCGGCGGGCCAAGCAGGAAATTACCTTTCATGTCGGCTTGCGCGTCCGACTCCAGTGTCTGAACCTGCGCTTCATCCTTCAGATTGACCCCTGACAACTGCCGCCGGCAGGCTTCGCGCATCAAATAAAGCAAACGGTGTGCCGCCATGCCGTAACTCAGGCCTTCAAGCCGCACGTTGGAGATGCAATTACGGTAGGCATCGGTAAGGCCGATCTTGGGATTGTAGGTGAAATATAAACCCAGGCTATCCGGGGAGCTCAGGCCAGGGCGTTCGCCGATGAGGATCACGGTCATTTTCGCTCCGAGCAATTCACCGATTTCGTCAGCGACCGCCACGCGCCCCTGTTCCACCAAAATCACCGGCGCTACCGTCCAGCCTTGCGCTGCAATCTGTTCTTCGAGGCGCGCCAGAAAGGGCAGGGTATGGCGATGAACGGCCAGTGCCGACAGGCCGTCAGCGATCACTATCACCAAATCGACCCCGCCAGGATGCGCCGAAGCGTATTCACGCAAGGTCTTTGCCGATGCGTCACTCAGTTTTCGTCCCAGGTCCGGGCGTTGCAGGTAACTGTTGCGGTCGATCGCTGCGCTGTGCAGTACAAGGCTTTCGTGTCCGCGTTCGGCCAGTTGTGAGCTGAGTGCCGCATGATCGAACGGCAAGTGCACCGCATCCCGCGCCTGAGCATGGGCGTATTGGAAGTCCAGTTGTGCGCGAGTGGGAATGCTGGTGCCGGTTCGGCCCAGGGCAATTCGCGCCGGTGTCAGGCGTCGCAGTTCCAGCCATGGATTGTGGGGATCGAAGGGTAGTTTATCCATGTCAGTTTTCATCCCAGTTGCGCCAATGCCTGGCGAAAGGCCGGCGGCAGGCTGTTGCCAAACAGAACCCGGCCGTCCGCCTGGGTGAAGATGCCCATTTTCGCCAGCCACTGCTCGAACTCCGGCGCGGGCTTCAACCCCAGGGTCTGCCGGGCGTAGAGCGCATCGTGGAACGAGGTGGTCTGGTAGTTGAGCATGATGTCGTCGGAGCCGGGGATACCCATGATGAAGTTGATCYCGGCGACGCCCAGCAGGGTCAGCAGGGTGTCCATATCGTCCTGGTCGGCTTCGGCGTGGTTGGTGTAGCAGATGTCGCAACCCATGGGCACGCCCAAAAGCTTGCCGCAGAAGTGGTCTTCCAGGCCGGCGYGGATGATCTGTTTGCCGTTGTACAGGTATTCCGGGCCGATGAAACCGACGACGGTGTTGACCAGGAACGGGTTGAAATGACGCGCGACGGCGTAGGCCCGGGTTTCGCAGGTTTGTTGATCGACGCCATGGTGGGCGTTGGCCGACAGGGCGCTGCCCTGACCGGTTTCGAAGTACATCAGGTTCTGGCCCAGCGTACCGCGATTCAGACTCAAACCGGCGTCATGGCCCTCCCTCAATATACTCAGGTTAATGCCGAAACTGGCGTTGGCCGCTTCGGTGCCGGCGATCGACTGGAACACCAGATCCAGCGGGACGCCGCGATTGACCGCTTCGATCGACGTGGTGACATGGGTCAGCACACAAGCCTGGGTCGGGATTTCGTAGCGCTGGATGATCGCGTCGAGCATCTCCAGCATGGCGCAAATCGAAGCGATGCTGTCGGTGGCGGGGTTGATGCCGATCATTGCGTCGCCATTACCGTGCAGCAGACCGTCGAGAATGCTTGCGGCGATACCGGCCGGTTCGTCGGTGGGGTGGTTCGGTTGCAGGCGTGTGGACAGTCGACCGCGCAGGCCCAGGGTGCCGCGAAACTGTGTAACCACGCGGATTTTTTGCGCCACCAGTACCAGATCCTGCACACGCATGATCTTCGACACGGCGGCGGCCATTTCCGGAGTCAGGCCGGGGGCCAGGGCGCGCAGGACCTGTTCGTCGGCGGCATCGCTGAGCAGCCAGTCGCGAAAGCCGCCGACGGTGAGGTGGCTGACGACCGCGAAGGCTTGTTTGTCATGGGTGTCGATGATCAGGCGGGTGACTTCATCGGATTCGTAGGGGATCAGCGCTTCCTGCAGGAAGTGGCTTAGCGGCGTGTCGGCCAAAGCCATCTGTGCCGCGACACGCTCGCCGTCATTGAGGGCCGCGACGCCGGCCAGAAAATCCCCGGAGCGCGCCGGGCTGGCCTTGGCCATCACATCCTTGAGGCTGTCGAAGCGGTAAGTCTGGGCGCCGACGGTATGGGCATATACGGCCATGGGGCGGGGCCTCCTGATCAATTCAAAAATTCGATGCGCTGTTCTGTGGGAGCGAGCTTGCTCGCGATAGCAGTCTTGCATCCGCCACATGTGCTGACTGACACACCGCCTTCGCGAGCAAGCCCGCTCCCACAAGGGAATTGCATGCACTTCAATAATGCAGGCACCAGGCTCGCGGCCCGGTGCCGGTGCATTTAGATACCTTCGAGCATAGCGTCTGCCGGTGCCTCGGAACGTTGCTTGGCGGTCAACTGGAAGTACAGGTAACCGGCAACCATGAAACCGAGGAAAACCAGGCCGATCACGGTGTTGAACCAGGCCATCGCCACCAGGCACACCACCGCCAGAAACAGCGCGATCCCCGGTACGATCGGATAGCCCGGGGCGCGGAAGGTGCGTTCCAGGTTCGGTTCGGTTTTACGCAGTTTGAACAGGCTCAGCATACTGATGATGTACATCACGATGGCGCCGAATACCGACATGGTGATCATTGCCGCCGTCAGGGTCATGCCTTGCAGGTTGACCAGACCGTCGCTGTAGATCGCCGCGATGCCGATCACACCGCCGGCCAGAATTGCCCGGTGCGGAGTCTGGAAGCGCGAGAGTTTGGCCAGGCCTTTGGGCAGGTAACCGGCGCGAGCCAGGGCGAAGAACTGCCGTGAATAGCCAAGAATGATCCCGTGAAAGCTCGCCACCAGGCCGAACAAACCGATCCACACCAGCATGTGCATCCAGGACGAATTGTTGCCGACCACGGCTTTCATCGCCTGAGGCAACGGATCGTTGATGTTCGACAGTTGACGCCAGTCGCCGACACCACCGGCCATCACCATCACGCCGATGGCCAGGAACACCAGGGTCAAAATGCCGCTGACATAGGCTTTGGGGATGGTGCGTTTCGGGTCCTTGGCTTCTTCGGCGGCCATGGCTGCACCTTCGATCGCGAGAAAGAACCAGATCGCGAAGGGAATGGCGGCGAAAATACCGGGAATCGAGCCCATCGTGAATTCATTGGCACCCGACCAGCCATTGAGTACAAAGTTGCTGAAGCTGAAGCCCGGGGCGACCACGCCCATGAACACCAGCAGTTCAGCGACCGCCAGCACAGTGACCACCAACTCGAAGGTGGCGGCGATGCTGACGCCGAGGATGTTCAGGCCCATGAACACGAAATAGGCGCCAACGGCGGCGATCTTCGGGTCCAGTTCCGGGTATTGCACGTTGAGGTAGGCGCCGATGGCCATGGCGATGGCCGGTGGTGCAAAGACGAATTCGATCAGGGTGGCGATGCCGGCGATCAACCCGCCTTTTTCGCCAAAGGCCCGGCGGCTATAGGCAAACGGCCCGCCAGCGTGGGGAATCGCAGTCGTCAGTTCGGTGAAGCTGAAAATGAAGCAGGTGTACATCGTCGCCACCATCAGTGCGGTGACGAGAAAACCCAGTGTGCCTGCGGTGCCCCAGCCGTAACTCCAGCCGAAGTACTCGCCGGAAATCACCAGGCCGACGGCAATGCCCCATAGATGCAGGGTGCCGAGTGTAGGTTTGAGCTGTGTGGAAGAAGTAGTCATAAGTCCTCTCTATTTTTTATTGTTCGATCTTTTGGACTTTCGGGTGCGACGGGTTGGGTGCAAATCCTGAATGATGGGTAGGCAAGGCCCGTGCCAGAGCGGCCAGGCCTTGGGTGTTGAGTCATTTAGGACGCCATCGCGAGCAAGCTCGCTCCCACAGGGTTGTGGGT
>NZ_JBGCUL010000401.1:0-4021 GCF_054177685.1 Pseudomonas sp. P5_A2_2 | reverse complement strand
CGTTGACCAGGAACGCACCGGCCTCCTGGGACAGGCGCAGTTCCTGGGTCTGCTTGTCGATTTCCAGGATGCCGTGGCGACCGACCACGATCGGCAACCGCGAGAGGAACACACCCGGCGAGGTTTCACTGAAGTACTGCTTGGGCAGCTTCTTCGCCAGGTCCTTGAGGTTCATGTAGCCGTCGTCGACGAAGATCGCCTGGGGGATGCCGTGCTGACGCACCACCCACTCGGCCATCTTGTTGTCGCCACCGATGAAGTCCTTCAGGGCRTCTTCCTGCATCATCCGGCGCACGCTGATCTTGCCCGGTTTGCTGCGTACGATTTTTGCCGCGATGGCCTCGGCGGTGTAGCCGGAGATGTCAGGCAACTTCGGCGTGGCCAGTTCCAGCGGCGCGGTCGGTGCGCTGCTGACGGTATAGGTCTTGGCCTGTTGCAGTTCCTTGGCGATGGTCGCCGGTTTGCCTTGTTGCGCGCCAGCCGGCGCCTTGGCCGGCTCCACGTTGGCGAAGGCAGCCGCGCTGGCCAGCAGCATCGCGCCGGCCAGCAAGGTCATGGAACCTTTCTTGGCTCTGTTCATGTCGGGGACTCCCTTCGCAATGTGCATCAGAAGCGCCAGATCACGTCGATGAACGCGCGGTGCATGTACGAATCGACTTCCTTGCCGTACGCATCACCCGGCTTGAACACGCCGCCGCGGAAACGCACCAGAGCCGAAGGCTCATCGATCGCCTGACTCATCGACGCCGGCAACAGGCCTTGCTTGAAGTACTTGGTCACCACCAGGTCCATTTCCTGACCGAGGTCTTTTTCGCCATCGTTCAGCGGCAGCGAAGTGCTGGAAAGGATCGCGCCGGTGACGTCGTCGGTGTTGTTCTGGACGGCGTTGATGCCATTGCTGCCGACCGGCTTGTTGCCGTCGACACGCCAGAATTTGTGGTAGATCAGGCTGGCGTCGTATTCGTCGTTGAGCATCCACGAACCGAACAGGGTGGCGCTCTGCATGTTGTTCATTTCGCCACGGAAGGCTTCGCCGAAACGGTGCACGCGCGAGCGGGTGCCGGTGTAGTTCGAGCGGTTGCTTTCCAGGCCGTTCTGTTCGTACTCGGCGCTGGCGCGGGCATAGGCGGCACCGACTTGCCATTGCGGATCGAGGCGCAAACGCACGCCGAGATCGGTGGCCCAGCCATTGAGGTTTTCACCGCGCTTGGCTTCAGCCGGCGGCGTGCCATCGGCGTTCAGCGGGTTGACCTTGTCGACGTCGCCGCTCATGCCGGTGATGCTGCCCCAGTAATTGAYGGTGTTGGTATTGCGCCAGTTGTACGCGTCGCTGTCGGCGGTCAGGCCGAGCCAGCTGATGTCGCCGTTCTGTTTCTTGTCCAGCGAATCCGCCGGCACACCCGGCTCCGGGAAGTCGAGCTTGCCGTTGTCGTGCGTGTGATGACCGCGAATGCCAACCCAGTTGCCCGGGGTCCACTGGTACGCGGCATCGGCGTAGGCGTGCAGGCGATCCTTGTCTTGCGGTGACAGCTCCTTGAGGTCGGTACGGTACTCGCTGAAGCGTTCGGCGATACCGACGTTGGCGCGCAGCAGGGTAGTGTCGAAGGTCCAGTTCAGGGCTTCGATGTTGGTGTCGCGCCATTGGCCGTCGTCGTTGCGCAGGCGCTGGCGACCGAACTTCAGGATCTCGCCAGGGTAGGGCGTGAAGCCGCTGTAACCGACCCAGAACTCACGCATGGCCAGGTAGTTTTTCTTGGTCTGGCGATCATTGCTGTCGGTGTTTTCGGCGCCATCGGACTGTTGCAGGGTGTCGGTTTCGATGATGTCGGTGGACGTCACCGCCTGCCCCATGGCGTAGGCGCTCCACGCGCCGCTTTCGCCGTAGACCCACGGACGCAGGTCCAGGCCGACGCCGTTGACGTCGCCGCCGGGAGCGGTGCCGAGGTCACGGTCGTCTTCGGACTGGCCGGTGATTTTCACGTCCAGGCCGAAGTTCTTGGTTTCAGTCATCGCAGCGAGCGTCGGGCAAGACCAGATCAGCGCGAATGTCAGGCCGATGCCGGCCTTCATGAATGGATTCAACTTCATTGGGATTCCTCGCTGACTTCTTCTTGCAGGGTGTGCAGTTCCGGCGTGTTCGGGCTCAGGGCACCGCGCACGGCCTGTTCTTGTTTCAACAGGCGTTGGGCTTCGGCCAACCGGTCGGGCGGCAATTGCGTTTGGATTGTTTGCGCAAGCTCGGTGGCTTGCGGGGTGTTCTGGGCCAGGGCCAATTGGCTGAAGACGTAGGCGTTGAGTGGATCAGGCTTGGTGCCCTTGCCTTGGGAAAACAGTTGGGCGATGGCGAAGTCGGCGCTGTTCTGGCCGTTGCGCGCAGCGGTCAACAGATGATCGAGGGCCTTCTGCGGATAGACCTTGCCCAGGTAGCCACGGCGGTAGATCTGGCCGAGGTAGTAATCGGCGGCGACTTCGCGACCAACGGCTTTCTGGAAATGCGCTTCGGCGACCTTGGCGTCAGCCGGCACCAGCTTGCCTTCGAAGTAGAGCTTGCCCAGCAACAGTTCGGCGCGGGGCTGGTCGGCGGCGCGGCCGTTGTCCAGGTACTTCATCATCTGGTCGACGTCGCCCAGTTCCGGGAAGTCGTAGAGCAGTTGCGCGAGGCTGACCCATGACGCCGGGTAGCCCGGTGCAATCGGTTCGAGCAGCGACTGTGCGGTCTTCTCGTCGGTCTTGCCCAGGGACGCATCGGCGAGCACGCGGGCGACGCTGTCCACGCGCTGCGCCGAAACGCGGCCTTGGGCGTGCGCCGCTTGCATCTGCTTGATCAGCTCGGCCTGTTGCTCTGGCTTGGCCTGTTTCTGATAGACCGTGGCCAGCTCGACGTAGCAGATGTCGCTGGTGTTGAGCGCGGCCTTGCAGATTTTTTCCACGTCATCCAGATGCTGGTCGTAGGTGCCCTGGGTGCGATAGAGCAGCACCTGCGCCAGACCGGCTTCCGGTTTGTTCTCGGCACGCCATTGGCTGATCTGCTGCTGCGCGTTCACGTTGGGAAAACTGTGCGGGTATTGCAGGTACAGCATCGCCAACGGGATCAGCGTGTTGCCTTCGCCTGCCGCAGCGGCTTTTTTCAACAGGGTTTCGGCTTCGTGCTGCTCGGCTTCGGTGGAACCGGGCTTGGCTACCAGCAGTCGACCGAGACGTGCCTGGGCGCGCGGCGAAACGCTGGCTGCGGCGCGGTAGGTCGCCTCGGCCTGTTTCATCTGCGCCGGGTCACGGCTGTCGACCTGGATATCGGCCAGGCCGACCTGGGCTTCGCTGTAGCCCAGGTCGGCCAGTTGCCGGTAGTTCTGCGCGGCGGTGGCGGTATCGCCACGTTTGAGTGCTTCGTTGGCCAGGCGCTGGTCGGGCAGGCCGGCGCAACCGCTGAGGCTGACCGCCAGGGCTAGCGAACAGAACGCAAATCCCATGTGGGAGCGAGCTTGCTCGCGATGCGGCTGGCTCGGTGCATCAGACAGACCGCGTCGATCCCATCGCGAGCAAGCTCGCTCCCACAGGGTCGGCGGCGTGTTGAGGGTTGGAGTAGTCACAGGCATGTCCTCGACTTAAAGACCGACAGCCATGGCTTTGTCGATCAGCCAGTTCAGGTTCGGGCCACGGTCGCTGCTGACTTCCACCGGGCGGCCGGCGAGGGAGCTGTCCAGGGTTTCGTCCGGCTGGATCAGCACGCGGATGTCCGAAGACAGGTCGGCGCTTTTCAGGCTGGTGCTGCTGACGATCTTGCCGGTGCGGCTCTTGTCCTCGCCGGCGATCTGGAAGCGCACCGAAGTACCCGGGCGCACCTCGCCGAACTGGCGATAGGAGAAGCGCGCTTCAACGTTGGCTTCGCTGTTGCGCGGGACCAGTTGGAAGATCACGTCGCCCTTGCTGGCGTACTGACCGTTGGCGACCATTTGCTGGGCCACGGTGCAGTCGCACGGCGAGGTCAGGGTGCCGGTCATCTGCTTGCCGAACAGTTCTGCAA
>NZ_JBGCUL010000400.1:0-4024 GCF_054177685.1 Pseudomonas sp. P5_A2_2 | reverse complement strand
ACCTATGACTTCGAACGTCTGATGGACGGCGCCAAGCTGGTGTCGTCTTCCGGCTTCGGTGATGCGCTTATCTCGCACATGTAAGAAAACGCAGGCACACAAAAACCGCCTGATTCAAGAATTTGAGTCAGGCGGTTTTTTTATGGCGGGATGACGGTGTGGTCTTACGCCGTAACGGTCTGTTGCGGGGCGGATGCCGTCGCTTTCGAGGCATCCACCGGGTTGCCGATGTTGACCGCGTGCAGGCCTTTGGGGCCCTGGATTATGTCGAATACGACAGCTTGCCCGGCTTTCAGGGTTTTATAACCTTCCATCTGGATGGCGGAGTAGTGGGCAAACAGATCTTCTGTCTTGCCGTCCTCGACGATGAAACCGTAACCCTTGGCGTTGTTGAACCAYTTGACCTTGCCGCTGACCTTGCCGCCTGACATACCCAACTCCCTCTGCAACAGACTCCATCACTGGAGTATCATCCAGTACATCCGCAGTCGAATCTGTAAATAAGATTGACTCCGCGGACCTTTTTTACCCACTGTGGGCTCTATTGGTTGTAACACCGTTTTGCCGATAGTCAAGCTGACCGGGCAGTCGGAGTTGAAAACGCTGATAGCCGCCCCCACCACTGTATTTGAACAACTGACGAACCTTTCTTTCCATGCATGCAATCAGCCAGATTCGACTAACATTCAATCAGGATCGCCCTGATTTACACGACGACGATTCCACAGGCATTGCTGTTCAGGAGGCAAAGCCTGCACTGCAGGCGCCGCCGATGTACAAGGTGGTTTTGTTCAACGATGACTACACACCGATGGATTTCGTGGTCGAAGTGCTCGAGGTGTTTTTTAACCTGAATCGCGAGCTGGCGACCAAGGTCATGCTGGCCGTCCACACAGAAGGGCGGGCAGTATGTGGAGTGTTTACCCGCGACATCGCCGAGACCAAGGCCATGCAGGTCAACCAGTACGCCAGGGAAAGCCAGCATCCGCTACTCTGTGAAATCGAGAAGGACGGTTAATCGCCGACCACTTGGGTATGAGGTGAAGCTATGTTAAACCGCGAGCTCGAAGTCACCCTCAATCTTGCCTTCAAGGAAGCCCGTTCGAAGCGTCATGAGTTCATGACCGTCGAACACCTCTTGCTGGCCCTATTGGACAATGAGGCTGCCGCCACCGTTTTGCGTGCGTGCGGCGCAAACCTCGACAAACTCAAGCATGACCTGCAGGAGTTCATCGACTCCACCACGCCATTGATCCCCGTGCATGACGAGGATCGCGAAACCCAGCCAACCCTGGGCTTCCAGCGTGTCCTGCAGCGTGCTGTGTTTCACGTACAGAGCTCGGGCAAACGCGAAGTGACCGGTGCCAACGTGCTGGTCGCGATCTTCAGTGAGCAAGAGAGTCAGGCGGTGTTCCTGCTGAAACAGCAGAGCGTTGCCCGTATAGATGTCGTCAACTACATCGCCCATGGCATTTCCAAGGTGCCGGGGCATGGCGATCACTCTGAAGGTGAGCAAGATATGCAAGACGACGAGGGTGGTGAGTCTTCTTCCTCGGGCAATCCCCTGGATGCTTATGCCAGCAACCTCAATGAGCTGGCGCGCCAGGGTCGTATCGATCCGTTGGTGGGGCGTGAGCTGGAGGTCGAGCGTGTCGCGCAGATTCTCGCGCGCCGGCGCAAAAACAATCCGCTGCTGGTGGGCGAGGCGGGCGTGGGTAAAACCGCGATTGCCGAAGGCCTGGCCAAGCGCATTGTCGACAACCAGGTGCCGGACCTGCTGGCCAACAGCGTGGTTTACTCCCTTGACCTGGGTGCCTTGCTGGCCGGTACCAAGTACCGTGGCGATTTCGAGAAGCGCTTCAAGGCGTTGCTCAATGAATTGAAAAAACGTCCGCAGGCGATCCTGTTCATCGACGAGATCCACACCATCATTGGTGCCGGTGCCGCGTCCGGTGGTGTCATGGATGCCTCGAACCTGCTCAAGCCGCTGCTGTCCTCGGGTGATATCCGGTGCATCGGTTCGACCACCTTCCAGGAATTTCGCGGCATCTTCGAGAAGGACCGTGCCTTGGCCCGGCGCTTCCAGAAGGTCGATGTGTCGGAGCCTTCCGTGGAAGACACCATCGGTATCCTGCGCGGTCTAAAGGGGCGCTTCGAACAGCATCACAACATCGAGTACAGCGATGAAGCCCTGCGCGCCGCCGCCGAACTGGCTTCGCGCTATATCAACGACCGGCATATGCCGGACAAGGCGATCGACGTGATCGACGAGGCGGGTGCCTACCAGCGCCTGCAACCGGTCGAGATGCGCGTTAAACGCATCGAAGTGCCTCAGGTCGAGGACATCGTCGCGAAAATCGCGCGGATTCCGCCCAAGCACGTCACCAGTTCCGACAAGGAGCTGCTGCGTAACCTCGAGCGTGACCTGAAATTGACCGTGTTCGGTCAGGATGCCGCGATCGACTCGCTGGCAACCGCGATCAAGCTGTCCCGTGCCGGCCTCAAGTCCCCTGACAAGCCTGTCGGTTCGTTCCTGTTCGCAGGGCCGACCGGTGTCGGTAAAACCGAAGCGGCGCGTCAGTTGGCCAAGGCGTTGGGTGTCGAGTTGATTCGTTTCGACATGTCCGAGTACATGGAGCGCCACACCGTATCGCGTCTGATCGGTGCGCCTCCAGGGTATGTCGGATTCGATCAGGGTGGTCTGCTGACCGAAGCCATCACCAAGCAGCCACACTGCGTGCTGTTGCTCGATGAGATCGAGAAGGCGCATCCGGAAGTCTTCAACTTGCTGCTGCAGGTCATGGATCACGGTACGTTGACCGATAACAACGGACGCAAGGCGGATTTCCGTAACGTGATCGTCATCATGACGACCAACGCCGGTGCCGAAACCGCAGCCCGCGCTTCGATCGGTTTCACCTATCAGGATCACTCGTCCGATGCGATGGAAGTGATCAAGAAGAGCTTCACGCCGGAATTCCGCAACCGTCTGGACACCATCATCCAGTTTGGTCGCCTCAGCCATGAGGTCATCAAGAGCGTGGTGGACAAGTTCCTTACCGAGCTTCAGGCGCAGCTGGAAGACAAGCGAGTGTTGCTGGAAGTCACCGATGCGGCCCGCAACTGGCTGGCCGAAGGTGGCTACGACGCGGCAATGGGTGCTCGCCCAATGGCTCGCCTGATCCAGGACAAGATCAAGCGTCCGCTGGCGGAGGAGATTCTCTTTGGCGAACTGGCCGAACATGGCGGTGTGGTGCACATCGACATCAAGGACGGCGAGCTGACCTTCGAGTTCGAGACCACGGCCGAGATGGCCTGACGTTCAGAAGCAAAACAAAAAGGCGCCGGGAGGCGCCTTTTTGTTGTCTGCAAAATGCACATCAAAACCTGTGGGAGCAAGCTCGCTCCCACAGGGTTTTGTGTTGTGGTCGCTAAATCGCAGACAAACAAAAACGCCCGGCATGAGCCGGGCGTCTTGTATTGACCTGATTAGCGAGCGCGGTAAGTGATGCGCCCTTTGCTCAAGTCATAGGGCGTCAGCTCGACGCGCACTTTGTCGCCGGTAAGAATGCGGATGTAGTTCTTGCGCATCTTGCCGGAGATGTGCGCGGTTACGACGTGCCCATTTTCCAACTCCACACGAAACATGGTGTTGGGCAGGGTGTCGACGACAGTGCCTTCCATTTCGAAGCTGTCTTCTTTCGACATGCAGTAAAGCCCTCGGTGTCCAATGAATGGCCCGGTGCAACTGCGCCAGGCAAAAGCGGCGTGCATTGTGCCCGAAAAGTGGGGTTTAAGCCAAGGGGTTTAGGGCTGGCTCTAGTTTAGAACCACCCAGCGCTGATTAATCAGCAACTCAATGGGGCGATATTGAGTCTTGTAGTTCATCTTTTTGCAGTTTTTGATCCAGTAGCCGAGGTAGACCGCCTCCAGCCCGAGCCGGCTGGCCTCGGCGATTTGCCAGAGGATTGCGTAGCGCCCAAGGCTGCGACGCTCTTCGGCGGGCTCGTAGAAGGTGTAGACC
>NZ_JBGCUL010000399.1:0-4029 GCF_054177685.1 Pseudomonas sp. P5_A2_2 | reverse complement strand
GAGCAAGCTCGCTCCCACAATGGTCTGTGTGATGGTTTAGAGCCGATCCAGCACCTCCCCACTGCGCTTGAACCACCCGATCAGATAATCCGCCAGCACCTGCGTGCGCTTGGGCAATCCGCCCTGATACGGATGCACCAGATACATCGGCATGCTGCGGGTCTGATAATCGCGCAGCAGCCATCGCAAACGCCCCTCCGCCAGCTCCGTTGGCAAACAGTAGGACGGCAGGCGTGCAATACCGGCACCGACCAGCGCGGCTTTCTTCAAGAGGTTGTAGTGGTTGCTGGCGAACGGACCCGACACCCGCACCCGCAATAACTCGTGCTGCTGGTGATACAGCCATTCTTCGCGGCCGCTGTAATGGCTGTTGAGCAGGCAGCGATGTTCGGCCAGCGCCTGGGGCGTTTGCGGTTCACCGTATTGCTCCAGATAGGCCGGGCTGGCACAGGTCAGTTCTTGCCACGCCAGCAACGGACGCGCCACCAGTCGCTGGTCAATCGCCACGTCAGAACGAATCGCCAGATCGAAGCCGTCGCGGGACAGATCGCGGTAGCTGTTGTTGAGCTCCAGTTCGATCTGCACTTGGGGATACTTGGCGGAGAACTCCAGCAATAAGCCATCGAAGAAGGTTTCCCCGAGTGATACCGGCACCGTCATCCGCACCGGGCCGGCCATGTCGTCCTTCAGCCGCGCCAGGGCCTGACGCGCCCGCTCGACTTGCACCACCAGCGCCTGCGCCTGTGGTAACAACGCAGCGCCGGCTGCCGTCAGGCTCAAACGGCGAGTGGTACGCTGCAACAACACCACAGAAAACTGCGCCTCCAACTGGCTGATGCGCTTGGACAACTGGCCTTTGCTGCAACCGAGCTGTTGCGCCGCCAAAGTAAAACTCCCCGCTTCGATCAACACCGCGAACGCCGCCAGGTCATCCATCTCGCTCATGGATTGTTTCCATTTGAAAACCAAAGGTTGCCTATTAGTGCGCTTATCTGCAGAAAAAACCACCCTAAACTGAAACCTCGTTCAACCCACACGAGGATCAGCCCCCATGAAAATTCTTTTGATCGGCGCAGGCGGCACCATCGGTTCGGCTATCGACAAAGAACTGTCGCAACGCCACGAAATCATCCGCATCGGCCGCACCAGCGGCGACTATCAGGTGGACATCAGTGACAGCGCCTCGATTCGCAAACTGTTCGAGCAGACCGGAAAATTCGATGCACTGGTGTGTGCCGCCGGCAACGTGACCTTCGCACCGCTCAACGAGATGACCGAAGAAAGCTTTGCCCTGGGCTTGAAAGACAAGCTCATGGGCCAGGTCAATTTGCTGCTGATCGGCCGTGAGTTCGCCAATGACAGCGCATCGTTCACCTTCACCACTGGCGTACTGAGCCACGATCCGATCCGTAGCGGTGTTTCGGCCTCGCTGGTCAACGGTGCGCTGGACAGCTTCGTTCGCGCCGCCGCCATCGAACTGCCGCGCGGCCTGCGGGTGAATTCGATCAGCCCGAATGTCCTCGTCGAAGCCATGGGCAAATACGCGCCGTACTTCCGTGGATTCAAGCCAGTTCCTGCGGCGGATGTGGCCTTAGCCTACGCCAAAAGTGTGGAAGGGTTGCAAACCGGTCAGACCTTTCATATCTGAAGACCGAACAACCCGAGTTGTACCAGTGCCTGTACAAAGTGGAGGCAATAACGGGTTGTGATGAACGGTCAGCCTGAGTAACGTGGCGGCACTTGTCAGGAGACCCCAAGATGCGTGTTGCCCGTTCCTTAGTCCTCGTTGCCCTGCTTCCGCTGTTCGCCGCTTGCCAGTTGTTCGAGGGTGAACGGCAGAGCGCCTCCCATGTCGGCCAGACACGCATGCAAGGCCAGCTGACCGCGGCGGACGGCAAGCTGCTGTTCCAGCCGTGCAACCAGGCAAACCGGTATGTGGTCAACGACACGGGGGCTACCAGCGTCCTGCAGCAGGCCGCAAACCTGGCGGACAAACAGGGCAAGCTATTTGCCGACGTGCGTGGGCGGGTTGTCGCCGGCAGCGGTGGTGACGGCCAGCTCGATCTGGAGCAGCTGTACCGCGTCGAGCGCTCGGGCACCGCATGCGAGGATCCGAATTTCAAGCAGCTGATCCTGCGCGCCGCCGGCCATACGCCGGAGTGGAACGTGAAAGTCAGCGGCAAAGGCATGGTCATCGACCGGGCCGGTCAGYCGCCGTTGGCCGTGCCTTACGTCGAGGAGCAACTGGGCGATGGCCGATTCAACCTCAGCACCGAAGCCAACAACCAGCACATCGAACTGTGGGTTGCACCGCAACGTTGCGTCGACAGCAGCACCGGCAGCATCCAGCACATGAGCGCCGAGCTGCGCATCGACGGCCAGGTACAGCGCGGCTGCGGGTATTTCGGCGGATCGCGCGACGACTGATCGTTTAAGCCTCACGGGCCTTCGCCTTTGAGGCTTATAATCGCGGGCTTCAAACGCCCTGGCGCAGTTGTGCGCCCCGCGAACCGGATCCCGCCATGTTACGAATCACCGAACTCAAGTTGCCGATCGACCATCCCGAAGAAGACCTGCGCCCTGCCATCGTGCAGCGCTTAGGGCTTGCCAGTGATGACCTGCTCGATTTCACCTTGTTCAAGCGCAGCTACGATGCGCGTAAAAAGTCCTCCGAGCTGTGCTTCATCTACACCATCGACCTTGAAGTTCGCGACGAGGCGACGGTGCTGCACAAGTTCGCCGATGACCGTAACGTCAGCGTGGCGCCGGATGTCAGCTACAAAGCGGTAGGCCAGGCACCGGCCGACCTGAGCGCGCGGCCGATCGTCGTCGGCTTCGGTCCGTGCGGGATTTTCGCCGGGCTGCTGCTGGCGCAAATGGGCTTCAAGCCGATCATCCTCGAGCGCGGCACCGAAGTACGCCAGCGCACCAAGGACACCTGGGGCCTGTGGCGCAAAAGCGTGCTCAACCCGGAATCCAATGTGCAGTTCGGCGAAGGCGGCGCGGGGACATTCTCCGACGGCAAGCTCTACAGCCAGATCAAGGACCCGAAGTTCCTCGGTCGCAAGGTCCTGCACGAGTTCGTCAAGGCTGGTGCCCCGGAAGAAATCCTCTACGTCAGCAAGCCGCACATCGGTACGTTCCGTCTGACTGGCGTGGTGGAAAACATGCGTGAGCAGATTCGCGCCCTGGGTGGCGAAGTGCGCTTCCAGCAGCGGGTCACCGACGTGTTGATCGAGGACGGGCAACTGGTCGGCGTCGAACTCAACGGCGGCGAGCAGATCCACTCGAAACACGTGATTCTGGCCCTTGGCCACAGCGCCCGCGACACCTTCCGCATGCTTCACGGCCGTGGTGTGTTCATGGAAGCCAAGCCGTTCTCGGTGGGTTTCCGCATCGAGCACCCGCAGTCGCTGATCGACCGTGCGCGCCTGGGCAAATACGCCGGCCACCCGAAACTGGGTGCCGCCGACTACAAGCTGGTGCACCACGCCAAGAACGGTCGTTCGGTCTACAGCTTCTGCATGTGCCCGGGCGGTACGGTGGTGGCGGCGACGTCCGAGCCGAACCGTGTGGTCACCAATGGCATGAGCCAGTACTCGCGTAACGAGCGCAATGCCAACTCCGGGATCGTCGTCGGCATTACCCCGGAAGTCGATTATCCGGGCGGCCCGCTGGCCGGTATCGAGCTRCAGGAACGCCTGGAATCCCACGCCTTTGTGCTGGGCGGCAGCAACTACGAAGCCCCAGCGCAACTGGTCGGCGATTTTATCGCGGGCAAACCGTCCACCGAACTGGGCAGCGTCGAGCCGTCCTACAAGCCGGGCGTTGCCCTGGGTGATCTGGCGCTGGCGTTGCCGGCGTTCGCCATCGAAGCGATTCGCGAAGCCTTGCCAGCGTTCGAGAAGCAGATTCGTGGTTACTCGCTGCACGACGCGGTGTTGACCGGCATCGAGACCCGTACCTCCTCACCGCTGCGCATTACCCGCAACGAGTCGTTGCAGAGCCTGAACGTGAAAGGCTTGTTCC
>NZ_JBGCUL010000398.1:0-4067 GCF_054177685.1 Pseudomonas sp. P5_A2_2 | reverse complement strand
TCGAGATACTGATGGATTTGATTTACGGAGCCGTTTACATGCGACTCATGATTGGACACGCCCCACTTAATCAGGAGTTTGCCGAGTCGCACATAAACTTTGTGTACCACTTACTGGGTGTCAATAAGACTGACTCCGAGACCTAGCCGTTGATCAAGTTCAGTACGTAAGCTTGACTTGATCGGATACCGACGTCGAGTCATTGGTTACGAACACCCCGCTCGTCTCGCTATAAGACTTATCGAAGTGCTCGTCCCAATTGGGTCATTTCTTCCGCGTGGCGCGGGCAAGCTTGTCGGCAACGCCCATCAGCACTTTGTTACCCGCTACCCAGACGCCCAGGTTCTGAGCCGGGCTGGAACGTTTAGCCTTCGGATCCTCGCGCCCCATCTCCGGGTTCTTATGACAGGCAACCGGTGCGTTGAGTATCAGCCTGCGCAGACAGGAATTAGAATGGTCGCACCACACGATCTCAGCCTCACGGCCTTCGATAACCTTCACCGCATAATCAGGGTCGGCCAGCATCTGCCGCGCCAGCATGCTTGCATCGACATCACCGTCCCAAATTGCCGCCGCCGCTTGCCGGGGGTCTGGTGTACTGGATAGGAACAGGAGCACCCCGCTTCCTAGTGCCTTGCGGAAGGCCTCCGGCCCCCCGAGAGTCAGCATGTTGCCGGAAGAACTTGGCACATTGTCACGCATCGACTCGTAGTTGCCCTCGCTTAGYGAGATGAAGTCCAGGCCGACCTCGGCGATGTGCGCTGCCACTTCAGCGTAACCCTCAGGCCCCTGGCCGCCGGGCATATGGTCATTCACACTCATGCGCACACCCACCGGATAATCCGGGCCGACTTCGGCGCGCACCGCTGCAACCACGTCGCGCAAGGCTCTTGCGCGATTGGCAACCGAGTCGCCATATTCATCGGTGCGCTGATTGGCCAGCGGGGACAAAAAGGACGAGTAGAAGTAGCACATGTGTGCGCCAATCTCGACGCCATCGAAACCACAAGCCTTGGCTCGGCGTGCACCGCTGACGACGCTCGCCTCGATGTCCTTGATCTCCTGGATGCTGGCCTCGTGTGGCACCGGTGTGATTCGGCCGCCGGGGATGTAGAGATGGTTGGGCAAGCCACCGGCCCCCAGGTTCACCGGCTTCGGGCTGGCCGCCAAAATCCACCGGCCGTTTCGCGGCACGCCCATGCGGCCGAAACTCGGAAACAGCTGCGCGAACACTGCCGCACCGCTTTCATGTACGGCGTCTGTCAGGCGCTTGAGATCATCGACAAATTCGTCCTTGTCAAAGCGCAGGTTTGGCGCAAACGGTGACTCGTTCCAGGCGCGTTCGCTGCATACCGATCCGCCAACGATGGCCAGGCCAAYTCCGCCCTGCGCGCGGCGCTTGAGGAACGCAATGGTCTGCTCGCTTGGGCGGCCGTCTTCGGTTGGGCGAAGTACCGCCATCGGCCCGAGGATAATGCGGTTTTTGATTTGCAATCCGTTGATCTGCAGCGGGCTTGCCAGCACCTTGGCTGCATTGAGGGTATTCATCGAAATGTTAGTCATGGTCAACACTACTCTTGCCTGTACAGGATCGGCCTGCCGGGCTCAGTCATCTGAACCCGACTCGACTTACATGATTGAGCTAGCCCCACCGTCCACAGGGATATTGATCCCAGTGACCCATTTAGATTCATCAGAGGTCAGGTAAAGGCCAGCCCAAGCGACAGCGATCGGCTCGCCTGGCTTACCGGTCAGGGTGCGCTCCACGATCGGAGCCACGGGTGCTTTGTCACCAAACTCCCGATACATCGCCTGAACGGGCGGGGTGTTCATCACACCAGGGCTAACCGAGTTAACCCTTACACCAACAGCAATGCCTTCTGCGGCCAGTTGGCGCGTCAAGGCAAGGACCGCCCCCTTCGCCGCGGCATGCGCAGCCTGCGGCAGCGTTCTCGCTCCCTGCATGCCAGCACCGGAGCCGATATTGACGATGGCACCTTTGGACTTCACCAGATGTGGCCAGGCAAGCTGACAAGCACGCCAGACAAGATCAAGTTCATTCTGGATAGTGAAGACATAGTCAACGTCGCTCTGCACCGCAAAAGGCGCAAAGCGCGGCAGACTGGCATTATTGTAGAGCGCGTCAATTCGGCCATGCCGAGCGACAGCACCATCAATCCAACGCGCTACATCCTCGCGATCGCTGAGGTCGACAGGCGCAACCACGTCGATGGAATGACCATCGTTTTCAACCAGTTTTGCGGTTTCTGCGGCCGTCTGCGGGTTGATGTCKCAGCCGACGACGATCGCGCCTTCGCTGGCGAACAGCCGAGCAGTCTCTCGCCCCATCCCGCTACCAATGCCGGTCAGTAACACGACCTTGTCTTGCAATCGCTTGCTCATACCAATCCTCTAGTAAGGGACTTCATATTATTGTTGTTTTCCATCACGCCTTACGGGTACCAAAGCGAAAGCAGAGGGCGGACGAAAGACCCAATATCAACGCCACCCAGCCCAAGCTGCCATAGCCAACATGCAGGGCGAGCACGCCCCCAAGGAGTGGGCCAGTAGCCGAACCCGCCATGACCATCACCGGGGTGGCTGCGACCACGCGACCGGACGGATCCAGTCGCGCCAGCACCCCGAACGCGAACACATGGGTAAATGTAACGACGGCGATGAGAACCGAGGTTGCAACGATGTAAACCTCGTAACCACCGAACTGGGTCACAGCGACAGCTGCAGTGGCTTGAATCAGAGGGCCAGCCACGACTACGCCCGAGGCCGGCAAGTGGCGTTCGAGAATGCTAGAAAGGGCGACAGGTACGAGATTCACGAAGCCACTGATGACAAGCACCGTGGTGATCTGCGCCGGGCTGAATCCGTGCCAGCCCCCTACTCGCTCGATGAAGCCGAAGACCATCGAATGACTCACCATCAGTAGACTCACGCCGGCGATGCCGAACCACACTCGCGCAGGCAACTTGGCGAGCGTGGATCGATCTTGCTGGGCCGTACGGGCGACGTTCGGAAAAGCAAGCAGTGCGGCCAGTGCGGCAGTGAACATGATGCCCGACATTGTGTAGAAGAATATGTTCGGGCCGATCTTGCCCACTAGCGGAGGCAGCGTCGCCATCACCAGGATGGACACCAGGCTCAGCGAACTAAAAGCCATTGCCGCTGCGCGGTGCGGATTGGCAGTACCACCCATCGTCCCGTGAACTATCGACAGGCCGCAGCCGACCGCCAGACCTGCGACGACATGCGCCGAAGCCAAAAGGACATAGCTGTCACTTACGCTTGCCATGCTGGCGAAGGACATACCAGCCACTGCATAAGACGCCGATGCCATGCGCTTGCGGTTGAGTCGGGATAGTTTTGGTGCGATACACAGACTGCTAAGCACGACCGACCCCAGAAAAAGAGTCAGCAGGAAACCCGCACGCTGCGGATCAAGTGCCAGTTGGCCGATCAGGACGATTCCGACCCAGATCGGCAAAGTGGTGATATCCATCAGGCCAGCGCAATGCCCGATGACGAGCGCTGCGGTACCGTTGCGGGAATCCCTCTGGTTGCCAGCAGCCTTGGTCAGGGTCTCAGAAGCAGAATGTGAGTTCATTGGTCTTTGGCCYTTAGGTAGTCGACGAGCAATTCAAGGTCGGCGTCGGTTATTTCGGTTTTACGAAATGCCGGCATGATCAGTACGCCGTTGCGAACGAAATGTTTGATGAAGGCCGGGGGCATGTCAGTGCGGTCTTCCAGGGCAGACGGTAAGCTGCCGCCGTACTTGGCCGTCAGCGAAGCAGTGCCGGGCATGCGTGGCGCTGCGGCGTGACAGATCGCGCACCACTGATCGAAAATCGGCTTGCCAGGATGCGCCGACACAGCTTGTCTGGCCGGCTCGGAGGCGACCGCCAGACCAGCCATGCATGCCAGCATCATCAGCACGATGAGACGGATCGTCTTCATTTGGCGTCCTTCCTCAAGTGCCTAGGCCAGATGCCGTAGCGGCCCGGCGAAAGAGTTCCGTTAGGATCGATGGCGTCCTTGATGACCTCGTTCAAGCG
>NZ_JBGCUL010000397.1:0-4068 GCF_054177685.1 Pseudomonas sp. P5_A2_2 | reverse complement strand
CCGACGCCATCGCGAGCAAGCTCGCTCCCACAGGTTGTACGGTGTTACTAATCACTCCCGCGACTCAACCCCCAACTCATCCCACACCGACTCGGCCAAATGGAACGTCGCATTGGCCGCCGGAATCCCGCAGTAGATGGCGCTCTGCATGATCACTTCCTTGATCTCGCCACGGCTCACGCCGTTGTTGGCGGCGGCGCGCAGGTGCAGTTTGAGTTCGCCCTCGCGGTTCATGCCGATCAACATGGCAATGGTGATCAGGCTGCGGGTATGGCGCGGCAGGCCCGGGCGGGTCCAGATGTCGCCCCAGGCGTGACGGGTGATCATCTCCTGAAACTCCGAGTTGAACTCGGTCAGGGCGGTCAGGCTGCGGTCGACGTGGGCGTCGCCGAGGACCGCGCGACGGACTTTCATCCCCTCGTCGTAACGTTGTTTCTCATCCACAGCAATACCCTCAATCAGCCGACAGAAACGCCAGCACGCGCTCGCTGAACGCATCGCCTGCCTGGACGTTGGATAAGTGCGCGGCGTAGAACTCGGCGTACTCGGTGCCCGGCACATGCTCTTGAATGAAATGCCCGCCAGACGGTGGCGTCACGGCGTCTTCGGTACCGGCAATCACCAGCAGCGGCGCCTTGATCGACGACAGCTGATCGCGGAAATCGGCATCGCGCACCGCCGCACAGTTGGCCGCATAGCCTTCTGGCGAAGTGGCCGCGAGCATGTCGGTAATCTGCTTCGCTGCTGCCGGGTTGGCTTCGGAAAAGTCCGGGGTGAACCAGCGGGCAATCGACGCATCGCGCAGTGCAACCATGGCCGCCTGACCATCACGCAGCACCATTTCGATACGCGGGTTCCACACCGACGGATCGCCGATTTTCGCCGCGGTGTTGCACACGATCAGCTTGTTCAGGCGTTCGCCGGCATTGATCCCCAGCCACTGGCCAATCAACCCGCCCATGGACAGACCGCAGAAATGCGCGCGCTCGATGTGCAAGGCATCCAGCAAGGCGAGCACGTCATGACCCAGCTGTTCGATGCTGTAAGGCCCCGGCGTCACCAGCGATTGGCCGTGACCACGGGTGTCGAAACGCAACACGCGAAAATGCTCGGTGAACGCCGGGATTTGCGCGTCCCACATGTGCAGGTCAGTGCCCAAAGAATTGGACAACACCAGTACCGGCGCATCGACCGGTCCATCGAGTTGGTAATGCAGTTCGCCCTCGGCGAGTTGTACAAAAGCCACAGCAAGTCTCCTTCAGGCAGTCAATGCAGAATGTTCAGCCACCGCGCGCTCGACCCAGGTTTTGGCCTGACCGAGGTAATGAGCGGGGTCCAGCAGATGATCGAGTTCAGCCGCCGACAGCTCGGCGGTCACTTGCGGTTCGTCGCCGAGGACCGCACGCAGGTGACGCTGTTCGGCCACCGCGCGTTTGCAGCATTGTTCGAGCAGATGGTGTGCGGTATCGCGACCGACCCGTTGCGCGAGCACGATGCTCACCGCTTCGGCGAGCACCAGTCCCTGGGTCAAATCGAGGTTGCGCGCCATGCGCCCGGCATCCACTTCCAGGCCTTGAGCGATCAGCAACGCCTGCTGCAGGCTGCCCGACACCAGGCAGCAAATTTCCGGCAGGGTTTCCCACTCGGCATGCCACAGGCCGAGGCTGCGCTCGTGTTCCTGGGGCATGGCGCTGAACAGCGTCGAGAGCAGACCGGGTACACGCGTCGCCGCGCCGATCAGCACCGCCGCGCCCACCGGATTGCGCTTGTGCGGCATGGTCGAAGAACCGCCCTTGCCCGGCGCCGAAGGCTCGAACAATTCGGCGGCCTCGGTTTGCATCAGCAGACTGATGTCGCGGCCGAGTTTGCCGAGACTGCCGGCGATCAGACCGAGTGCGGCGCCGAACTCCACCACGCGATCGCGCTGGGTATGCCACGGCTGATCGGGCAAGGTCAGTTGCAGTTCTTCGGCCAGCGCCCGGGCAATCGGCATGGCCTGTTCACCCAGGGCGGCAAGGGTTCCGGACGCGCCGCCGAATTGCAGCACCAGCAGGCGCGGCTTGAGTTCGGCCAAGCGCTGACGACTGCGCGTCACCGCCCCCAGCCAGCCGGCGATTTTCATACCGAGGGTGACCGGCGTTGCATGCTGCAGCCAGGTACGTCCGGCCAATGGCGTGGTCGCGTAGCGCTGGGCCTGGGACGCGAGCGTCTGCCCCAGTTGCGCCAGATGGTTTTCGATCAGTTCCAGTGCGCGGCGCAGTTGCAGCACCAGGCCGCTGTCCATCACGTCCTGACTGGTCGCGCCCAGATGCACATAGCGCTCGGCTTCGGCATCGGTGGCCGCGATCTGTTTGCCCAGTGCCTTGACCAACGGAATCGCCGAGTTACCCGCGGTGGCAATCGCCTCGCCCAACGTAGCGAAGTCATAAAGCCCGGCGCGGCAAGCCGCTTCAATCGGCGCGACAGCACTCGACGGAATCAACCCTACCTGCGCTTCGGCCCGGGCCAGTGCCGCTTCGAAATCGAGCATGGCCTGGACCCGGCCCTGATCGCAGAACACCTCACGCATATCGCGGGCAGTGAAATAGGCATCGAACAATTGATTGCCCGGTCGCTGGTTCATAAACAATTCCTGGAGGCGCGGGCCGCTGCGGCCCACGCGTGAAGATCAAAGATCGTGATGCAGATACTTCGCCTGTTTCGGCAGACGCAGGCTGAACAGGAACGCTATCGCCATCATCACTGTCACGTACCAGTAGAAGGAGTTTTCCATGCCCACGGCCTTGAGACTCAAGGCCACGTATTCCGCCGAACCACCGAAGATCGCATTCGCCACCGCATACGCCAGGCCGACGCCCAGTGCACGCACTTCCGGCGGGAACATCTCGGCTTTTACCAGGCCACTGATGGAGGTGTAGAAACTGACGATCGCCAGCGCCAGGGTAATCAGCACGAAGGCCAGAAACGGACTTGTCACGCTTTTGAGGCTCAACAGGATCGGTACGGTGAACAGCGTGCCGAGGGCGCCAAACCAGAGCATCGAGTTACGCCGGCCGATCTTGTCGGCGAGCATGCCGAAAACCGGCTGCATGCACATATAGAGGAACAGCGCGCCGGTCATGATGTAGCTGGCGGTCTTGGCCGGCATGCCGGCGGTGTTCACCAGATACTTCTGCATATACGTGGTGAAGGTGTAGAAAATCAGCGAACCACCGGCGGTGTAACCCAGTACGGTGATGAACGCGGCTTTGTGGTCGCGAAACAGCGCGCTGATGCTTCCTGCGTCCTTGTTTTCGCGCATTTCCTTGCTGGAAGTTTCTTTAAGCGAACGACGCAGATACAGCGAAACCAACGCCGCCATGGCACCGACCACAAAGGGAATCCGCCAACCGTAGGCACGCAGGTCATCCTCGGTGAGGAACTGTTGCAGGATCACCACCAGCGACACCGCGAGCAACTGGCCGCCAATCAGGGTCACGTACTGGAACGAGGCGAAGAAACCGCGCTGGCCCTTGAGCGCCACTTCGCTCATGTAAGTCGCGGTGGTGCCGTACTCACCGCCCACCGACAAGCCTTGCAGCAAACGGGCGAACAGCAACAGGATCGGCGCCCAGACCCCGATACTGTTGTAGGTCGGCAAGCAGGCAATAAGCAAAGAGCCGAAGCACATCATCAGAATCGAGATCAGCATCGAGTTCTTGCGCCCGTGCTTGTCCGCCAACCGACCGAAAATCCAGCCACCAATCGGGCGCATCAGGAAGCCGGCGGCAAACACGCCAGCCGTGTTGACCAACTGCACCGTGGGGTTGTCGGACGGGAAAAAGGCCGGCGCGAAATAGATCGCGCAGAAGGCATAGACATAGAAGTCGAACCATTCGACCAGGTTGCCGGACGAAGCACCGACGATGGCGAAGATCCGCTTGTTGCGTTCTTCGCCCGTATAAAGAGCTATAGGAGCCGTGGGTGTTGTCATTGTTTTTTCACTCAAAGGGGACAGTGAGAGTCTAGACACACTTTGCAACAGTCCCGTTCCGCAGATGCATCAGCAACGCAAATCCACTGTGGGAG
>NZ_JBGCUL010000396.1:0-4088 GCF_054177685.1 Pseudomonas sp. P5_A2_2 | reverse complement strand
AATGGGCTTCGAGGACTTGTTGCGGATGCGCCGCGTCGATGGCTGTGGCAAACAGCTCGCGCAGCAATTGTTGCGGATCGACCGACATGGCGGGCTCCCGGAATTCTTGTTATTCGAAAGGGCAACTCTGATCTCTGTAGGAGTGAGCCTGCTCGCGATCCAGGCACCGCGGTGCATCAGGTACACCGCGGTGATTTCATCGCGAGCGGGCTCACTCCTACAGGTTTGAAGCGGTGTGGGGCAGGGCTTACTTCTTATCGCGAATCGAGAAGTTCGCCATGTGTTCCAGACCCTTGATCAGCGCCGAGTGGTCCCAGTTGCTGCCACCGATGGCCGCGCAGGTGCTGAACACTTGCTGGGTGTTGGCGGTGTTCGGCAGGTTGATGTTCAGCTCCTTGGCGCCTTGCAGGGCCAGGTTCAGGTCCTTCTGGTGCAGGCTGATGCGGAAGCCTGGATCGAAGGTGCCCTTGATCATGCGCTCGCCGTGTACTTCGAGGATCTTCGAGGACGCGAAACCGCCCATCAGTGCTTCACGTACCTTGGCTGGATCGGCACCGTTTTTCGAAGCGAACAGCAGGGCTTCTGCCACCGCCTGGATGTTCAGGGCCACGATGATCTGGTTGGCCACCTTGGCGGTCTGACCGTCGCCGTTGCCACCGACCAGGGTGATGTTCTTGCCCATAGCCTGGAACAGCGGCAGTGCGCGTTCGAAGGCGTCGGCATCGCCGCCGACCATGATGCTCAGGGTCGCAGCCTTGGCGCCGACTTCACCGCCGGATACCGGGGCGTCGAGGTATTGCGCGCCTGTTTCGTTGATTTTGGCCGCGAAAGCCTTGGTGGCGGTCGGCGAGATCGAACTCATGTCGATGACGACTTTGCCTTTGCCAACACCGGCGGCAACGCCATCGGCGCGGAACAGCACGTCATCGACCTGCGGGGTATCCGGCACCATGACGATGATGAATTCAGCTTCCTGGGCGACTTCTTTCGGGTTCGCCAGGGCAACGGCGCCAGCGGCGATCAGGTCGGCAGGCGCAGGGTCGTGGTGGGCCGACAGGAACAGGCTGTGACCGGCTTTCTGCAGGTTCGCTGCCATTGGGTGGCCCATGATGCCGGTGCCGATAAATCCGATTTTAGCCATGAGAAAATCCTCTTGTTTTTATTGCTGCTTCAAGCAAATAGGGGAGTACTGCTTTTGTGGGAGCGAGCTTGCTCGCGATTGCGGAGTGCCAGTCAACATAGATGTTGGATGTGCCGGCCTCATCGCGAGCAAGCTCGCTCCCACAGGGATTTGTGTCAGATCGCGTTATGGGTTTTCAACCAGCCCAGGCCCGCTTCAGTGGTGGTCAGCGGCTTGTATTCGCAACCGACCCAGCCCTGATAACCGATGCGGTCCAGGTGTTCGAACAGGAAGCGGTAGTTGATTTCACCGGTGCCTGGTTCATTGCGCCCCGGGTTGTCCGCGAGCTGCACATGGTTGATCTCGCCCAGGTGCGATTGCAGGGTGCGGGCCAGATCGCCTTCCATGATTTGCATGTGATAGATGTCGTATTGCAGGAACAGGTTGGCGCTGCCGACCTGCTCGCGAATCGACAGGGCTTGCGCCGTGTTATTCAGGTAGAAGCCTGGAATGTCACGGGTGTTGATCGCTTCCATCACCAGCTTGATACCCGCCGCGTGCAGCTTGTCGGCCGCGTACTTGAGGTTGGCGACGAAGGTCTTCTGCGCGGTGGCATCGTCAAGGCCCTGCGGACGAATACCGGCCAGGCAGTTGACCTGGGTGTTGCCCAGCACTTGTGCGTAAGCGATGGCCAGGTCGACACCGGCACGGAACTCTTCAACCCGGTCCGGCAGGCACGCTATACCGCGCTCACCCTTGGCCCAGTCACCGGCCGGCAGATTGAACAGCACTTGGGTCAGGCCGTGTGCGTCGAGCTGGGCCTTGATTTCGGCGGAGCTGAAGTCGTACGGGAACAGGTATTCGACACCACTGAAGCCGGCCTTGGCGGCCGCTTCGAAACGGGCGAGAAAGTCCTGTTCGGTGAACAGCATGGACAGGTTGGCTGCGAAACGCGGCATGGTGGTCTCCTGAGTATGTATGGTGAGCGGCCCCGGATCCCTGTGGGAGCGAGCTTGCTCGCGATAGCGGTGTGTCAGTCGACATGAATGCTGAATGGCACTACGCAATCGCGAGCAAGCTCGCTCCCACAAGATGCGGGAACGATCCTACAAGTTAATCAAGCAACGAAATCGCAGTCGGTGCGTCGTCGCCGACCAGCGCCAGGTCTTCGAACTCGTTGACGGCGTTGATCTCGGTACCCATGGAAATGTTGGTCACACGCTCCAGAATAATCTCGACGATCACCGGCACCTTGAACTCTTCGATCAGCTCCTGGGCCTTGCGCAAGGCGGGCTGGATCTGAGCCGGTTCGAACACACGCAGCGCCTTGCAACCGAGGCCTTCGGCCACCGCGACGTGGTCGACACCGTAACCGTTGAGTTCCGGGGCATTCAGGTTGTCGAAGGACAGCTGCACGCAGTAGTCCATGTCGAAACCGCGCTGTGCCTGACGGATCAGACCCAGGTACGAGTTGTTCACCACAACATGAATGTACGGCAGCTTGAACTGCGCACCCACGGCCAATTCCTCGATCATGAACTGGAAGTCATAGTCCCCCGACAGGGCCACGACTTTACGGTTCGGATCAGCCTTGACCACGCCGAGCGCTGCCGGAATGGTCCAGCCCAACGGGCCTGCCTGACCGCAGTTGATCCAGTGACGCGGCTTGTAGACGTGCAGGAACTGCGCGCCGGCAATCTGCGACAGACCGATGGTGCTGACGTAGCAGGTGTCTTTACCGAACACCTGGTTCATTTCTTCATAAACCCGTTGCGGCTTGACCGGCACATTGTCGAAGTGAGTCTTGCGTTGCAGGCTGGCTTTACGCTGCTGGCAGTCTTGCAGCCAGGCACTGCGGTTCTTCAGCTTGCCGGCGGCTTGCCATTCGCGAGCGACTTCGATGAACACGGTCAGCGCGGCAGCGGCGTCGGAAACGATGCCCAGGTCCGGAGTGAACACGCGGCCGATCTGGGTCGGTTCGATATCAACGTGAATGAACTTGCGGCCTTCGGTGTACACGTCAACCGAACCGGTGTGGCGGTTGGCCCAACGGTTGCCCACGCCGAGCACAACGTCGGATTTGAGCATGGTTGCGTTGCCGTAGCGGTGCGAAGTCTGCAGACCAACCATGCCCACCATCAGTGGATGATCGTCCGGGATGGTGCCCCAGCCCATCAGGGTCGGGATAACCGGAATGCCGGTCAGCTCGGCGAACTCTACCAGCAGATCGCTGGCATCGGCGTTGATGATGCCGCCACCGGCCACCAGCAATGGACGCTCGGCCTGATCCAGCATGGCCAAGGCTTTTTCCACTTGAACGCGGGTAGCGCTCGGCTTGGCCAGCGGCAGTGGCTGATAGGCGTCGATGTCGAACTCGATTTCGGCCATCTGCACGTCGAACGGCAAGTCGATCAGCACCGGGCCTGGACGGCCGGAGCGCATTTCGTAGAAGGCTTTCTGGAACGCGTAAGGCACCTGGCCCGGTTCCATGACGGTGGTCGACCACTTGGTGACTGGCTTGACGATGGTGGTGATATCGACAGCCTGGAAGTCTTCCTTGTGCATACGGGCGCGGGGTGCTTGCCCGGTGATGCAGAGGATTGGAATCGAGTCGGCCGAGGCGCTGTAGAGCCCGGTGACCATGTCGGTGCCGGCAGGGCCGGAAGTACCGATGCACACGCCGATGTTGCCGGCCTTGGTGCGGGTGTAGCCCTCGGCCATGTGCGAGGCGCCTTCAACGTGGCGAGCGAGTACGTGATCGATGCCGCCGACCTTTTGCAGGGCGGAGTACAGCGGGTTGATGGCGGCACCCGGGATGCCAAAAGCGGTATCGACCCCTTCACGGCGCATCACCAGAACGGCGGCTTCGATTGCTCTCATTTTGCTCATGGTTTTGTGCCTCTTTACGTTTTGTAATTGTATACAAGTGGCTTTGCGCAGAGTGTATTCACGGCGGACGGCGCAGGTC
>NZ_JBGCUL010000395.1:0-4098 GCF_054177685.1 Pseudomonas sp. P5_A2_2 | reverse complement strand
CTTTGCAACAGTCCCGTTCCGCAGATGCATCAGCAACGCAAATCCACTGTGGGAGCGAGCTTGCTCGCGATAGGGGCGGGTCAGACAACATCAATGGTGAATGTTCCGACGCCATCGCGAGCAAGCTCGCTCCCACAGGTTTTTGCGGTGTTCACTTAATAGTCGAAGAACACCGTCTCGGCATCGGTACCCTGCAAAATCACGTTCCACTGGTACACGCCCAACGCATCCTGCTTCGCCATCAGCGTATTACGACGCTCGGCCGGCACGCACTCCAGCAATGGATCGTCGACGTTGGCGGCTTCGCCATCAAAGTAAATCCGCGTCAGCAAGTGCTTCACCAGGCCACGGGCAAACACCAGCACCACCAGGTGCGGTGCCTGGGTCGTGCCTTTCAAACCTTCAACCGTGCCCGGCTTGATCGTGGTGAAGCGAAAACGCCCTTCGGCATCCACCGGCACCCGGCCAAAACCTTCGAAGTTCGGGTCCAGGGGTTTGTCCTGGTCATCTTCCGGGTGATCGTATTTGCCGGCGGCGTTGGCCTGCCAGACTTCCAGCATTGCGTCGTTGACGACATCACCGTTGCCATCGACCACTTGCCCGGTGATCGCCACGCGCTCGCCCAGGGTTTGTTCGACGGCCAGGTTTTCGCGGTTCAGCCAGGTCAGGCCGATGTGGTAGTACGGCCCGACGGTGTGGGACGTGGTCGCAGTCAGCGTCATCTTATTTCTCCATCGGCGTGGCGTCGCGGCCGCGCAAAACGATGTCCCAGCGATAACCGAGGGCATAGGAAGGGATGGTTTTTTCCAGATCGAACGTGGCGATCAAGCGCTCTTTGGCGCCGGTATCGGGCACGCAGTTGTAGATCGGGTCGTAGGCCAGCAACGGGTCGCCCGGGAAATACATTTGCGTCACCAGCCGCGTCAGGATGCTCGGTCCGAACAGAGAGAAATGGATGTGCGCCGGGCGCCAGGCGTTGTGGTGGTTACCCCATGGATAGGCGCCGGGCTTGATGGTCTGGAACTGATACCAGCCATCGGCGTCGGTCACGGTGCGGCCGGTGCCGGTGAAGTTAGGGTCCAGCGGCGCGTCGTGCAGGTCGCGAGCATGGGCGTAGCGACCGGCGGCGTTGGCCTGCCAGATCTCCACCAGAATCCCCGGCACCGGCAGACCGTTCTCATCCAGCACACGGCCGTGGATGATGATGCGCTCACCCTGTGGTTGCCCTTCATGCTGGGCAGTCAGGTCGTTGTCCTTCTCGTTGACGCACTCGGCGCCGATGGTCGGCCCGGTGATTTCCGACAACGAATGGGGCAGAAACACCAACGGCTTGGACGGCGAGCGCAGGTTGGTGGATTGATAGGTCGGGTGCAGGTATTCCGGCTGAGTGCCCGCCTGCGGGCGACGGTATCCAGGCTTGTCAGTCATTACACTTTCCTCAGTTCTTATTAGCCGACGGGGCGTGTCAGACACGTTCGATCGCCAAGGCCAGACCCTGGCCGACGCCGACGCACATGGTCGCCAGGCCTTTCTTGCCACCGGTTTTTTCCAGCTGATGCAACGCGGTCAACACTAGTCGCGCACCGCTCATGCCCAACGGATGACCCAAGGCAATCGCGCCACCGTTGGGGTTGACCTGGGCCGCATCGTCGGCGATCCCCAGTTCACGCAGCACCGCCAAACCCTGGCTGGCGAAGGCTTCGTTGAGTTCGATCACGTCGAAATCGCTGACCGCCACACCGAGGCGTTCGGTCAGTTTACGCACCGCAGGCACCGGGCCAATGCCCATCACCCGCGGCGCAACACCGGCGCTGGCCATGCCCAGCACTTTGGCGCGGGCGGTCAGGCCGTGTTTCTTCACGGCTTCGGCCGAGGCCAGGATCAACGCTGCCGCGCCATCGTTTACTCCGGAGGCGTTGCCGGCGGTGACAGTTTTGTCGGGGCCGTTGACCGGTTTGAGTTTGGTCAGGGCTTCCAGGGTGGCGTCGGCGCGAGGATGCTCGTCCTGGCTGACCACGGTTTCACCCTTCTTGTGGGCAATGCGCACTTCGACGATTTCTTCGGCGAAGAACCCGGCAGCTTGCGCGGCGGCCGTGCGTTGCTGACTGCGCAGTGCGAAAGCGTCCTGATCTTCGCGGGAAACTTCGTAGTCATCGGCTACGTTATCAGCGGTCTGCGGCATCGCGTCCACGCCGTACTGGGCTTTCATCAATGGGTTGATAAAACGCCAGCCAATGGTGGTGTCTTCCAGCTTCATGTTGCGCGAGAACGCGGCATCAGCTTTACCCATCACGAACGGCGCACGGGACATCGACTCGACGCCACCGGCAATCGCCAGCTCCATCTCGCCGCTGGCGATGGCACGGAACGCGGTGCCGATGGCGTCCATACCCGAAGCGCAAAGACGATTGAGGGTCACACCAGGAATGCTTTCCGGCAGGCCCGCCAGCAGCAGCGCCATGCGCGCGACGTTGCGGTTGTCTTCCCCGGCCTGGTTGGCGCAGCCGAGGAACACCTCGTCCACGGCGCTCCAGTCCACCGACGGGTTGCGTTCCATCAAGGCTTTGATCGGCACGGCAGCCAGATCGTCAGCCCGCACCGTCGACAGACCACCGCCGAAACGGCCGATGGGGGTACGAATCGCGTCGCAGATATAAACGTCACGCATCAGGCTTCTCCGGGGGCTTGGCCGTGGGCGGCGGCGGTGCGGGCTTCAAGATCGCGCAGCGCGGTCAATTCCACGATGGTTGGCTCCGCGGTGGTCGCAACACTGTCGGCAAAGCGAATCGGCCAACCGGTGGCGGCGACCACTTGCTCGCGGGTCACGCCCGGATGCAGTGCGGTGACCACGAACTCGTGGGTACCCTCCTCCGGCTCCATGGTGCACAGGTCAGTGATGATGCCGACCGGACCGGCGCCTGGCAGACCGAGACGCTTGCGTGAATCGCCGCCCTCGCCATGGCCGACCGAGGTAATGAAGTCGAGTTTGTCAACAAAGGAGCGCGACGATTGCTTGAGGATAATCAGTACGCTCTTGGCGGAACCGGCAATCTCCGGCGCGCCACCGGCACCCGGCAGACGCACTTTCGGCGCGTGGTAATCGCCGACTACGGTGGTGTTGATGTTGCCGAAACGGTCGACCTGCGCTGCGCCGAGGAAGCCGACGTCGATGCGCCCGCCCTGCAGCCAGTAACGGAATATCTCGCCGGTGGGGACCACGGTGTCGGCGGTTTCCGCCAGTTCACCGTCGCCGATCGACAACGGCAGTACGCTCGGCTTGGCACCGATCGGACCCGATTCGTAGATCAGCACGACATCAGGCGAGGAAGTCAGGCGCGCCAGGTTGGCCGCTTTCGACGGCAGGCCRATGCCGACGAAGCACACCGAACCGTTCTTCAGACGGCGAGCGGCGGCGACGGTCATCATTTCATTGGTGGTGTAAGTCATTACTTCGCCTCCGAAGCGGCGGCCAGTTTGGCCTGGAACTCGCTGAAGTCAGCGCTGCCGTGGATGTACTCATTGATCCACGCGGTGAAGGTTTCACGGTCGCGGGCAATCGGGTCCCAGGCCTGGTAGAAACGGTTGTCGCGCTCGTTGTAGCCGTGGGCGTAGGACGGGTGCGCGCCGCCAGGCACGTGGCAAACAGCGCTCAAGGCCCAGGTTGGCAATACACAGGAATTCATCGGTGCATTGAGGTCGTCGACGATTTCCTCAACGGTGACGATGCAGCGCTTTGCCGCCAGCGCGGCTTCTTTCTGCACACCGAGAATGCCCCAGAGCAGCACGTTGCCCTTGCGGTCGGCTTTCTGTGCGTGAATCACGGTAATGTCCGGACGTACCGAAGGCACGGCGGCCAACACTTCGCCAGTGAACGGGCAGGTGACGGATTTGATCAGCGGGTTGACCTTCGGCAAGTCGGAACCGGCGTAGGCACGCAATACCGCGAATGGCAGGCCGGAAGCGCCGGCAACGTAGGCATTGGCCAGGTCGGCGTGGCTGTGCTCTTCGATTTCCAGCGGGTGCGGCCACTGCTTCTCAACGGCGTCACGCAGGCGATGCAGGGAGCCGACACCCGGGTTACCGCCCCAGGAGAAAATC
>NZ_JBGCUL010000394.1:0-4099 GCF_054177685.1 Pseudomonas sp. P5_A2_2 | reverse complement strand
GTCCTGGCCGCAGATCCACAGCATGATCACCGCGCCGAGGCCCGCCGAAGGCAAGGTCGAAATGATCGTCAGCGGGTGCACGAAACTCTCGTAGAGCACGCCGAGAATGATGTACACCGCCACCAGCGCTGCCAGGATCAGCCACGGCTGGCTGGCCAGCGAACTCTGGAACGCCTGGGCCGCGCCCTGGAAATTGCCGCTGATGGCGGTCGGCATGCCGATGTCGGCCTTGGCCTGGTTGAGCATGATCACCGCATCGCCCAACGCCACGCCGGGCGTCAGGTTGAACGACAGGTTGGCCGCCGGGAACATGCCGTCATGGGCGATGGACAGCGGGCCGATGGTCGGCGCATCAAACCTGGCCAGGGCTGACAACGGCACCATTTCCCCGCTCAGGGGCGAGCGCAGGTAGAAGTAATTGAGGCTCTCGGCCTTGCCGCGCTGCCTGGTGTCCAGTTCCAGGATCACGTTGTACTGGTTGACCTGGGTCTGGAATTCATTGATCTGGCGCTGGCCGAACGCATCGTACAGCGCTTCGTCGACGTCGGTGGCGGTCAGGCCGAAACGGGCTGCGRCACTGCGGTCGATGCTGATATGGGTGATGCTGCCGCCCAGTTGCAAGTCATTGGAAATGTCGCGGAAGGCCGGGTTGGCACGCAGTTTTTCCGTCAGGCGCTGGGTCCAGGTGCTGAGTGTGCCGCCGTCGTTGCTCTTGAGTACATATTGGTACTGTGCACGGCTTGGGCCGGAGCTGAGGTTGATGTCCTGGCCGGCGCGCAGGTACAGGACGATACCCGGCACTTTCATCAGTTGCGGACGAATCCGGTCAATGAACTGGCTGGCCGAGACATCGCGGTCGCTGCGTTTTTTCAGGGTGATCCAGAAGCGGCCGTTGGCAATGGTCTGGTTACTGCCCGAGACCCCGACGGAATGTGAAAACGTTTCGACTGCGGGGTCGGCGGCGACGATTTCGGCCATCGCCAGGTGTTTTTTCACCATGTCGCCGTAGGAAATATCGGCAGCAGCTTCGGTGGTGCCGAAGACGAAACCGGTGTCCTGGATCGGGAAGAAACCCTTGGGAATGAAGATGTAACCGGCGACGGCCAGAGCCAGCGATAAAGCGAACACACCGATCATCGCTTTCTGGTGGGCGAGGGCACGGCGCAGGCCTTTTTCGTACCAGGCCAACAGGCGTTCACCGAAGCCCGGTTTGTCGTGGGCGTGATGCACCGGCGCGCGCATGAACAGCGCCGCCAGCGTCGGCGCCAGGGTCAGGGATACCACCACCGAAATCATGATGGTCGAGGTGGCAGTCAGGGCGAATTCCTTGAACAGCCGCCCGACCACGCCACCCATGAACAGCAGCGGAATGAACGCTGCCACCAGCGAGAAACTGATCGACACCACGGTGAAGCCGATTTCGCCGGCGCCCTTGATCGCGGCCTCGCGCATGCCGTCGCCAGCCTCCAGATGACGGTGGATGTTCTCCACCACCACGATCGCATCGTCCACCACAAAGCCCACGGCGACCACAATCGCTACCAGAGTCAGGTTGTTCAGGCTGAAGCCCATCACATACATCAGCGCAAAACTGGCGATCAGTGACACTCCGAGCACTGCCGACACGATCAGTGTGGCCGACAGTTGCCGCAGGAACAGCGCCATCACCGCCACCACCAACATGATTGCAATCAACAGGGTAATTTCCACTTCATGCAGCGAGGCACGGATGGTCTGGGTGCGGTCGATCAGCGTCTTGACCTGCACCGAGGCGGGGAGCATCGCTTCCAGTGCCGGCAAGGCGGCCTGGATACGKTCCACCGTCTCGACGATGTTGGCGCCTGGTTGGCGGAAGATCACCAGGTTGACCCCCGGTTGCGAGCCCGCCCACGCCTGGATGTAGGCATCTTCCGAACCGTTGACGACTTTGGCGACATCTCGCAGATGAACCGGTGCACCGTCCTTGTAGGAAACAATCAGCTGGCTGTAGTCCTCCGGGTGGAACAACTGGTCGTTGGTGGACAGGGTCGAGATGCTCGACTCCCCGTAAAGCGCACCCTTGGCCAAGTTGAGGCTGGTCTGCTGGATCGCCAGGCGGATGTCGGCGAGGGTCAGGCCGATGGCCGCGAGCTTGTCCGCCGAAACCTGGACGCGGATCGCCGGACGCTGCTGACCGGTGATGACGACCTGGCCTACACCGTCGACCTGACTGAGCTGACGGGACAACAGGGTTTCCGTCAGGTCGCTGAGCTCAGGGCCTGGCATCAGCGAGGAGTTGACGCTGAGGATCAGCACCGGGCTGTCGGCCGGGTTGACCTTGCGCCAGGTCGGCAGGTTCGGCATGTCCTTGGGCAGTTTGCCCGCGGCAGTATTGATCGCCGCCTGCACTTCCTGGGCGGCGGTGTCGATGCTCTTGTCGAGGGTGAATTGCAGGGTCAGGTTGGTCGAGCCCAGTGCACTGCTCGAGGTCATCTGGGTCACGCCGGGAATGGCGCTGAATTGCACTTCAAGGGGCGTGGCCACCGAGGAAGCCATGGTTTCCGGGCTGGCGCCGGGCAGTTGCGCGGCCACCTGGATGGTCGGGAATTCTGCCTCCGGCAACGGCGCTACCGGCAGGCGCGGAAACGCGATGACACCCAGCAGCACCAGGGCGAACGTCAGCAGGACGGTGGCCACCGGATGGTCGATGCACCAGGCTGAAACCGAACCATGGCCCTTCATTGCGCCGCCTCCGATCGCACCACTTGCGGCGGCTCGGTCAGCACTTGCACAGTAGCGCCGGGCTTGAGCCGCGACTGACCATCGCTGACCAGCACATCACCCGGCTTCACGCCCTTGATGATGTCCTGGCCGCTGCCTTGATAGACCATCTGCACCTGCACGGCTTCGACCTTGTCGCCATTGACCCGGTACACGAAGTGCTGGTCGAGGCCGCGTTGTACGACTGTCGGCGGCACCACCAGCGCATCTTTATCCAGGGCTGTCTGAATTTTTACCGTCACCAGCAGGCCCGGCCAGAGCTTCTGCCCTGGATTGTCGAACTCGGCCTTGGCACGGRTGGTGCCGGTGCTGGCGTTGATCTGGTTGTCGATCAGGGTCAGGTGGCCTTCGCCGAGCAGGTTGCCGGTTTCGCCGTCGGTGTCGGCACCGATGTAGGCCTTGACCTGGGCGTGCTGTGGGTCGTTGATCAGGCCCTGCAAGGTCGGCAGCATTTGCTGCGGCAGGGAGAACTCCACGGCGATCGGGTCGATCTGCGTCACCGTAAATAGTCCTTTGGCGTCGCTCATGCGCAGGAAGTTGCCTTCATCCACTGTGCGAATACCGACACGACCGCTGACCGGTGAGCGAATTTGTGTGTAGGAAAGCTGTACCTCGGCGGAGTCAATCGAGGCCTGGTTGCCTTGGGCGGTGGCCTTGAGCTGGTTGACCAGGGCCTGCTGCTGGTCGTAAGTCTGCTTGGACACGCCGTCGTCGACGCTCAGCAGTTTGTAGCGCTTGAGATTCACCTGCGCCACTTGCAGTTGCGCCTGGCTTTCGCCCAGTTGTGCCCGGGCCTGGTCGAGGCTGGCGCGGATCGACCGGTCGTCGATGGTGGCCAGCAGGTCGCCTTTTTTCACCAGTTGGCCTTCCTTGACCATGATTTTGGTGAGAATGCCGTCGATTTGCGGGCGGACCACGACGCTGTGCAGGGACAACACCGAACCGATGCCGCTGACATAGCGCGGCACGTCTTTCTCGGCAACGGCGACCACTCGCACGGGGATGGCGGTGGGAGGGGCGAGTTTGGCTTTGGCCGGTTTGGCGACATACCACAGGCCCAGCGCTGCCAGAACGATCAGAAGGGCGACGAGCAGGGCGGATTTTTTCTGGGTTCGCATGCGAGTGGGGCGCCGGGGCTGGGTGGTCGGTTGGTATTTTCCTTTATAAACCTGTTTGCCGGTCAGGAGGGTGACGGCTAACTGACTGCGCTGTCAGCKTGGGGGACTTGGCGGCCTCTGGGCCGACCATGGTGTTGGTTGACCGTATGCATATCCGTTTCTTCGGTGATGGCGACTTATGGTTCCGCCCTTACGGCGGGTCACTTGGAAAAGCCCCAAGT
>NZ_JBGCUL010000393.1:0-4117 GCF_054177685.1 Pseudomonas sp. P5_A2_2 | reverse complement strand
CATCACAGTCAACATTGATTTCGCCTGAACCACCGCCATCGCGAGCAAGCTCGCTCCCACAGAGATACCGCTTGACCGAACTGTATGGGGGGCAGCGCCCACAAACGGGCAAATATGCCGTGCGGCTGGCCCAAGTGCTCAAGAAGGCCTAGAATTCCCGCATCGAACATTCCCCAAGGTAGTCCTTTAATGTCCTTCGCTGAGCAACTAACCCGCCTGCAAGTCTTCCTCGACGCTGATGAACTGCATGACGAGGCGCTGGACTACGTGGCCGCCCACGGCTACCTCACCGCGCTGTCGATCTGCTCCGAAGTGGTTCCCGACCGTGAATGGATCGACGCCCTCTTCGCCGAAGAGCCGCACTACAGCGGCGAAGCCCAGCGCGAAGAGATCGAAGCCACGCTGATCGGCCTCAAGGCCCACATCGCCCGCCAACTGGCCTCCGACGAAGAGTTCGAGCTGCCGTGCGACCTTGACCTGGGCGACGATCCGGATGATTCCGAACTGCGCGGCTGGTGCATCGGTTTCATGGAAGGCGTGTTCCTGCGTGAAGAAGCCTGGTTCGAAACCGCCGAAGACGAAGTCAGCGAAATGCTGCTGCCGATCATGGTCGGTTCGGGCCTGTTCGACGAGCAACCGGAGTTCTCCGACATTGCCGCCGATGCCAACCTGATGGACGACATGATCGTGCAGATCCCGGAAGCCCTGACCGCGCTGTACCTGCTGTGCAACGCGCCAGACGAAAAACCGGCGATTCTCAAGCMACGTCACCACTAAGGTTCTGCCYATGGACAACCCCATAGGCAACCGCCCCCTGATGTTGCGCTACGTGCTGCTGGCCATCGGCTGGCTGAGCGTAGCGCTGGGGGTGATCGGGATTTTCCTGCCGGTATTGCCCACCACCCCTTTTCTGCTGCTGGCGGCGGCCTGCTTTGCCCGCAGTTCCCCGCGCTTCTATCAGTGGCTGGTTGAGCATCCCCGGCTGGGGCCATGGATTCGCGACTACCTCAACGGCAATGGCATTCCGCTCAAGGGCAAGGCCTACGCCATCGGCCTGATGTGGGCGAGCATCCTGTTCTCCTGCTATCTGGTGCCGCGTCCCTGGGCACAGGGGTTCATGCTGACCAGTGCGGTGCTGGTGACCTTCTACATCCTCAATCAGAAAACCCTGCGCAAATCCTGACCACAAAAAGCTCGGTGAGCGCCTGTCGGCCGACGACCTGCCCTCCCCCCGCAAAAACTCCACCTAAACTTCACCCATCCACACTCGAGCAGCCAGACATGGCCCGCAGTCTGCGTAGTCCAGGATGGCCAGCGCTCCGACTTCGGCTCGGCGGCTGGATGCTGCTGGCCGGTTTGCTACTGACTGCATTCAACGGGGTCCGTGCCGACCGGGATTTTTCACAGATTCTGCAAACCATTGAACAACGCTACGGCTCGCCGGGACCGGCGCGAGGCCGGATCGAAGCGTGGAGTCAAATGCTGCAGAGCACACGCGGCGCGCCTGAACCTGAGCAACTCAACGCGGTGAACCGTTTCTTCAATCAACAGCTGAACTTTCAGGACGACACGCGCATCTGGCAACAGACCGATTATTGGGCCACCCCCGTCGAAGCCCTGATCAAGGGCGCCGCCGACTGCGAAGACTATGCCCTGGCGAAATACTTCAGCCTGCGCCGACTCGGCATTCCCAGCGAAAAACTGCGCATCACCTACGTCAAGGCCCTGAGTCAGAACCAGGCGCATATGGTGCTGACGTTCTACAGCACCCCCACGACCGACCCGCTGGTACTGGACAACCTGATCGGCGATATCCGCCCCGCGTCCCAACGCAAAGACCTGCTACCGGTGTACGCCTTCAATGCCGAAGGCCTGTACCTGCCGGGCAAAAACGGCGGCCAGCGCAGCAACGACCCGAAAAAGCTGTCGCGCTGGCAGGACGTGTTGAAAAAGATGCAGGCCGAAGGCTTCGACATAGGGGACGGCTGACCGCCATGGCAAGGAGCGATGTATGACACTGCGTAAACAGCTGTTCCTGGCCATCTGCCTGTTCYTGTTGGTGGCGTTCAGCGGTAGTTTTTTTGCCAGCCTGGAAAGCTCCCGCGAGCAAACCCTCAGTCAGCTGCGCGCCCACGCCCAGGACGCAGCCACCGCGCTGGGGCTGTCACTGACCGCACAGGTCGATGACCCGGCCATGATGGAGCTGATGGTCAGCTCGATTTTCGACAGTGGCTACTTCAGCAGCATCCGCGTCATCAGGCTCAAGGATCAGCAAACCCTGGCGGAGCGCAGCGCACCGACGAAAATCGACGGTGCGCCTGACTGGTTCGTCAACCTGGTCGACCTGCGCCCGGAAGGTGGCGATGCCTTGATCATGCGCGGCTGGGAACAACTGGCACGGGTCGAAGTGCTGAGCAATCCGCAATTTGCCCTGGCCAAGCTCTGGGACAGCACTCTCGGCAGCCTGATCTGGTTGTTGTTGTGCGGGCTGTTCAGTGCGGTGATTGGAGGATGGATGCTGCGTAGGCAATTTCGTCCACTCGACAGCATGGTCCGACAAGCTGAAGCCATCAGCAAACGCGAGTTTCTCAGCCTGCCAAAACTGCCGCGCACACCGGAACTGAAACGGGTGGTGCTGGCGATGAACCAGATGGTCGAGAAGCTCAAGGCGCTGTTCGCCGAAGAAGCCGCACGCAGCGAAAAACTGCGGGCCGAATCCTATCTGGACAGCCTCACCGGCCTGGCCAACCGGCGCCTGCTCGACGAGCAACTGGCCGACCATTTACGCGTGTGCGAACAGAGCCGCGATGGCCATTTGCTGATGCTGCGGATCAACGACCTGAACGGGCTCAACCAGCGACTGGGTGGCCAACGAACTGACACGCTGATCAGTGCCGTGGGCGAATTGTTCAAGCGCCTGACTCAATTGCCGGAGCGTCGCACCTGGCTGGCGGCACGCAATCGTGGCGGCGAATTCAGTCTGCTGACGCCGGGTCTGGACGCCCAAAGTGCAGCGCGTCTGGCCTCCGATGTCAGTGTCAGCCTGGAAAACCTGCGCCTGACCGGAGCCAGCGACTGCATGCCCGTCGCCCATCTGGGCGTTGTCGCCTATCGCCCCGGGGAGCCGATCAGCACTGTACTCCTGCGCCTTGACCAGGCACTGACCGAGTCCCGGCAGCATCCCGAGCGACCCTGGGTGCATTTGAGCCATCGTGACACCGCGCCGAATCACTCCCAGCATGACTGGCGCACCTGGATCGACGATGCCTTGACCGAAGGCAAAATGCAGCTGTACTTCCAGCCCGTCGTGCAATGCGCCGACACCCGCCAGGTGCTGCATCACAAAGTGCTCGCACGCCTGCTCGACCCACAGGGCGAGGCGATTGCCGCCGGGCATTTCCTGCCGTGGATCGAGCGTCTCGGCTGGTCGGCACGGTTTGACCTGGTGATGCTCGAGGCCGCGCTGGACGACCTGGTAGTCAACCGCAGGCCTTTGGCACTGAGCCTGTCCGATCGCACCCTGGGCGATCCAGTGCAGTGGCAGACGATCCTCGACCTGCTCGACTCCCTCCCGGATCTGGCACCACTGCTGACCCTGGAAATCGACGAGCGCCAATTGCCKTCACCCGAAGCACTACAACGCTTGAGCAGCAGCCTGCTCAAGACCGGTTATCGCATCGGCGTGCAACACTTCGGTGGGCGCTTCAGTCAGATCGGCAACCTGACCCAATTGGGGTTGGCGTACCTGAAAATAGATGGGGCCTACATTCGTAACATCGACGAGCAGACAGACAAGCGGATGTTCATCGAAGCGATCTTTCGCGCGACCCACAGCATTGATTTGCCGCTGATTGCCGAGATGGTCGAGACACGCGGGGAACTGGAAGCAATCAGGGAGTTGGGTGTATTCGGGGCCATGGGGCGGTTGATCGGGGCGCCAGAGCCGATGTGATGATAGGTACGTCGAGGTTCTGTAGCCACCGATAGGACATCGGCCTTTGACCCGGACAACAAAAAACCCGCCCCCTTCACAGGGATGGCGGGTTTTTAGTGGGCTTTCAGTTCACACGGTATCCACCTTCAACGAATGATCGTTGAGCATGCCGTTGATGATGGT
>NZ_JBGCUL010000392.1:0-4122 GCF_054177685.1 Pseudomonas sp. P5_A2_2 | reverse complement strand
GCCGACGTGTTCGGCAACCTGGAGCGCTACAAGGACAAACTGGTCCTGCGCCCGCAGGAGATCTCCAACCACCCTGAAGTCGTGCGCCGCCTCGGCATCATCGGCATCAACACCGCCCTGGAGTTCGACATCTATGGCAACGTCAACTCCACCCATGTCTGCGGTACACGGATGATGAACGGCATCGGTGGCTCGGGCGACTTCGCGCGCAACGCGCACCTGTCCGTGTTCGTGACCAAGTCGATCGCCWAGGGCGGTGCGATCTCCAGCGTGGTGCCGATGGTCAGCCATGTTGACCACACCGAACATGACGTCGACATCCTCGTGACCGAAGTCGGTCTGGCAGACCTGCGAGGCCTGGCACCGCGGGAGCGTGCCCGGATCATCATCGACAAGTGCGTGCACCCGGATTACCGCCAGGCGCTGAATGATTACTTCACCGCCGCATGCGCCATCGGCGGGCACACCCCGCACATCCTGCGTGACGCCTTGAGCTGGCACATAAACCTGGAAGAAACCGGGCAAATGCTGAAGAAGTAATTGCTACAGATAGCAGCTGGCGCAAACACAGTTTCGTCAGCTGGCTCTTACCCGCCTCCCAATATGAAAAAAACTGTACTGCTGTACCGGTCATTTCCCGAGGAAAATTCCTACCTTACCGAGCCAAAACAGCAATTTTGCACCTTAATAGTGCGCATAGGTACAGTTGCCTCAATTTTGACCAGTACACCCCCTATAAACAGTTAACTGAGCCCTCACAATACAGATGAACTGTATCTACAGAGACTAGGCAAACGAGAGGATCATGGGCACCAGTTAAACCACTACCTAATCCCGCCATAAGCGGAAGGATGACCACCATGGAACGTACACTCAGTTCCGATCTGTTCTTTCAAGACACTGCTGCAAAAACCCAGGCTTCCCTGCCTCTGCGCGTTATCGCCAACCTGATGCTGTGGCAGCGCCGCATCACCAGCCGCCATCAACTGGCTCGCCTGGATTCGCGTCTGCTGGCTGACGCCGGGATTAGCGAAGCACAACGCTACGAAGAGCTGAGCAAGCCGTTCTGGCGCTAAGCTAGCGTCGCTGGCTCTGACCTGAAGGTCCACCGCCAGCAACCCGAATTGAAAAAACAAGACCCGTCGTGGGAAACCACGACGGGTTTTGTCGTTTTGGCCTGTCAAATCCAGTCTTACAGTAGGGAAACCCGGATACCAGTACAGTTTGAAAAAAATACAAATTTGATGAGTACAATATCATCGCAGTGTGTCTGTAGCGGATGTTCGGCCGGTGTCAGCATGGAACCCTCTACCTATCAGGACAGGGACCGCACCATGAATTTTTTACAGGATGTTTCCACCCCATCGGTTCAATCGAGACCTCGCCTGAACGGGGTCAGCGATCTGTTAACAGGGCTCTTCGCCAGTCTCGAAAGAGCGAGAACACGACGTTTACTGGCTCAACTCGATGATCGTCAGCTATCAGATCTTGCTATCAGCCACGCCGACCGCAGCAATGAATTGGATAAACCGTTCTGGCGCTGACTTCCTGCTGGCATGGTCGGGGCTGTTCGAACCGGCACGCACAAGCCTAATATCAGACCAGAACGTAGCGAACGCCGAGTGCCTGGCGTCTGACATTGCAGACACTGCGCCATATTTCAATTGGTCTACCCAAAGGAGTTACCCCAATGCCCCGTCTTCGCCTGCTTAGCGCCGCGGTCCTGTTTGCCGTGGCTGCCAGTGCCCAAGCCAGCAGCTTCATCGTGACCACGGATGCTGTAGTCAATGCGCTCAAAGCCACGTCCGATGCGACCACCAACGTCGTCTCGTCTTCGTTCAAGGATGACAAGATCGTGCTTGCCGCCCGTGACGACGCCGCCAGCTTCGTCGCCAGTGAAGGCTCCATCCGCGGCGTGAAACTGGAAAGCGCCATCGATCACATTCACCGCCAGGCGCCACAGCTGAACGCAACCGACGCCCAACTGGCGCAAGCGATCCTGACGATCTAAACGACGGCACAGACATGGGGCACGCCCGGCGCGCCCCAATGTTTCGACGCTGGCTCTAGATCGGGCCTTGCGCTAGCCTTGGGACTCATTTCCAACTGTCGAGTCTCATGCGTTTTCCTTCAAGTCTCTTGATCGCTCCAGTCTTGCTTACCCTTGGTTACTGCGGATCAGCCCACGCTTATGACGCTTTCAACCTGTCCACCCAAGGCGTCGTCGCCAGCGGTTACGCCACAAGTTTGGTGACCAGCGCCCCCTTCGACCATAAACTGCTGCTCGCCGCCCAGGATGACGCCGCGGCATTCATTGCCAGTGACGGCCAACTGAGAGGCGCACGACTGGAGTCGGCCCTGCGGTATCTGCGCCGAACCCAGGCAAAACTTCATGCCAGCGACCTTGAACTGGCACAAGCAATTCTCGTCCAATAGTTATCCCTGCTTTTCTGGAGTCGTTCCATGCGTAACCCGCTGATTGCTGCCACCTTAGGCCTGCTGCTGTTGGCCGATGTGGCCCAGGCACATACTCTGGTTGCCACCAGTAATATGCTGATCCGTGCTACCCAGCGCACCCTCGATTTCACCTCCGACACCACCACGTCCATCCGCGATTCGAAAATCGTGCGCGAAGCCCAGGACGACGCCGCCAGTTTCGTTGCCAGCAATGGCGACATTCGTGGCGCTCACCTGGAGTCCGCTTTCGACCTGCTGCGTACCCGCGTGCCTGAAGCTCGCGACGCCAGTGATCAGGACCTCGCCGAAGCCATCCTCGCGCTGTGAAGCGTCCAGGCGCCTGGCTGCTGGCCGGGGCCCTGTTGCTGCTAGGCAACACGGCCCACGCAGGCCTTCAATTACAGCTAAAGACCGAAGGTCTGACTCCCACGCAACAGCAAGCCAGCCAAGCTTTGCTCGATGAAGCCATGCAGGCACTGCCGCCACGCTTTATCGAGCAACTCGATCGACGCATCGACGTCGGCTGGACCGATGACATGCCACGCAACGCCTACGGTCAGGCATCACTGGTGTCCGAGCTCGATCTGAACCGCAACCTGCTGGCCGGTCTCACCGATGGCAGCGCCGCGACGAAGAAAACCCATCGCCCCCATGGCACCGTGCGCCGGGAAATGCTGGCCACGGTGTTGCACGAGCTGACTCACATCTACGATCGCTCGCGCCTGTGGCCGGATGCCGAGCGCAAGCTGATTCAACGCTGCACCYAGCGCAACAACAGCTCAGGGCTGGTTGGCATTCCCGACCAATGCCGGGGCCAGTYGGATCGGCGTTTTACCCTCAGTGATGATCCACGCCTGCTCGACCTCGCCGGTTGGCAGCAATACGTAGGCCGTCGCGGTGAACGCGAACAGCACAATCGCCAGATTGCCCGCAGTCCGGACATCTACGAGACCAGCAATCCAAAGGAATTCGTCGCGGTCAACATGGAGTATTTCCTCCTCGACCCGAGCTACGCCTGCCGCCGACCCGCGCTGTACCGCTACTACAAGGAACATTTCGGTTGGGCGCCTGCCGCCAAAAACACCTGCAGTAAAACCTTCGCTTTCCTCAATGCCGGCAACGACTTCGCCAAGACACCTTTGGGCCAGGTCGATCCGGAGCGGGTGTATGCCGTTGACTATCTGCTGGCCGAGGCCAACCAGAACCTGTTCAGCCGCTGGGGCCACAGCATGTTGCGCCTGGTGATCTGCGCGCCGGGCCGACCACGCGGACCGGATTGTCGACTGGACCTGGACCAGCATCTGGTGCTGTCGTACCGCGCCTTCGTCGGCGACGTACAGCTGTCGAGCTGGGATGGCCTGGTCGGTAAATACCCGTCGCGGCTGTTTATCCTGCCGCTGTCCCAGGTCATCGACGAATACACCAAGACCGAACTGCGCAGCCTGGCCTCCGTGCCCCTGAACCTGTCGCGCAGAGAGATTGAAGACGTGGTGGGACGTGCCGCCGAAATGCACTGGAGCTACGACGGCAACTACTTCTTCCTGTCAAACAACTGCGCAGTGGAGGAACTGAAATTGCTGCGCGGCGGGACCAACAACCCGCAGTTGGTTGGACTCGACAACATCATGCCCAACGGTTTGCTGGAAGTGCTGAAGGGACGGGGAC
>NZ_JBGCUL010000391.1:0-4122 GCF_054177685.1 Pseudomonas sp. P5_A2_2 | reverse complement strand
CGCGGCACACTGCTGCATGGCACCGCGGACGGACAGGTTTGGCAACGCGTGCCCCTGGAGAGCAAGAGTTCGATCACGGCCATCGCCGTGTCAGGAAAGCAGGTAGTCGTGGTCGGTCTGGATGGGCTGATGGTACGCAGCAGCGATGGGGGAGGGAGTTTCCAGGAGCAGAAGACGCCCGATGGCGTTTCGCTGACGGCTGCATTACTCAGCGGCAATGACTATCCCGTTCTGTTTTCTCGACGTGGTGTGGTGCCGGTACAAATCAAGTAAAGGCATCTCTCGAGACGTCGCTGGAAAGGCGAGTTGTTGACTCTGTTCTTTGACCCCATAGCTGATTTTGATTCCTCCCTTTGAGGGACCTCGTCGGATCCGACGTCCGGTCCCTTTTTTTTGAAATCAGCCAATCATGAATTCGACTGTTTTTTAAGGAGGACCCATGTTTTCCGGAAGAAAGCTCAAGCGTCTGGCTGAAGAGGTCAGCTCGCGAATATCGTCGCTGTTGAGTGGACAGCCAGCTCCCGATTTCCAAGGGGGGTTGATCAACAAATATCCATGGTTGGCTGACAGCTTCGATGGGCTAGAGCGGCGGCTCAACCATCAGGAGCATGACAGTGCTGGTCAGAGATCAGATGACTCTGAAAGTGCCCTTGTCAGTGATCTGAAAAATTGTCTGCAAGCCGCTCGGGATGAAATGCACGAGCTTCAATGTGAGATCAAGGAGAGCAACCTGAAGCTATCCGATCTGAATGAGCAGTTGGTTTCATGCAGGGAAAAGGAACAGGTCTGGGAAGTGACCAAGAATGCGCTCACAGAGGTTTGCTGGGAACTGTTTATTGTTGACGGAAATCCGGATCACCCTGAAAACCAGCTTCGCTGGTCGAAGCAGTTCCGCGAGCTCGTGGGCTATTCGGAACAGGATTTCAAGGATGACTGGGAGGGGTATTTTTCAATCGTCAATCCGGATGATCTGAAGCATGTCATGAAGGTGGTGACGGAATACCTCAATGCCGCAGACCCTTACTCAGGCTATACGGTCGAGTACCGAATGAGGCACAAATTCAAAGGAGAGATCTGGTACCGCGAAAGGGGCCAGGGCGTGATGGATCGCAGTGGCAGGCTCCGCCGCATCATCGGGGCCGTACGTGATATCTCGGACGAAAAGCTTGCCCAAACGATACGCGCGCGGGAGTTGGCTGGCATACAGACAACTTACGAACAGATTTCGCAGGTCGTGAACGTGATCAAGAGCATCACTGACCAGATCAACATGCTCGCCCTCAATGCAGCRATCGAAGCGGCACGAGCTGGTGATGCGGGGCGCGGATTTTCCGTAGTGGCAGATGAAGTGAAGAAGCTCGCGGGCAGAACTCGAGAAGCCACTCAGACGATTCAGGAAATGCTCTCTTCAAAGGCGCTTTAGCCATCGGAGAGGGCGTCCTTTCGGAGCACCCTGCATAGCGGATTTATCTGCGCGCAAGTGTCCGTTGCTCCCACAGCCTGCATATCAGGAACCCGCTGGATGAGCAGGGCACCTCGTATTTTTGGCCTGTTGTCAGGTGGTGCCTGCGCTGGGCCTTCCATCTACCGGTTGAACGACTGGCGAACCATAAGGGCTCGCTTTCAGGGAAAGTCTTGTGCGCGATTATTATTAACATAACAGTCGTTGCGTAAAATAAAACTCCTTGTTAAAGTCGACAAAACAACAAAAGGCCCCCAGGAGGTCGAACATGAAAAATTCCAAGGCTGGTTCCTGTCCGAACAACGGCTTGGCCGTTGCCAGAGGCTTTCTGGGCGAAACGCCAAAGGCCCCATCCACTATCGAACTCAACTGCCTGGGCGGTCGCCAGCCAATGACTTGCGGGCCGGTTCCGGCGAGGGTGCTCTGATGATTACGCTCAAATCCACCATGACGTTGCCGGCTGCCGGGTTGTCCGGTTTCGAATCCCCCCTGAGCGAAGAAGAAGCAGCGATCCAGGCCTCGGTACACCGTTTCTCAAAGGAGGTGCTGCGGCCGCTGGGTCGTGAACTGGACCGGATGAAAGCCGAGGAGGTCATCGCTCCTGGCTCGCCTTATTACTCACTCTTCAGTGAGTACGCCAAGCTGGGATTGGATCCCGCGCTGCTGGCGGAGCTGCCGCCGGAAATGGCGGTGCGGATCGAATCCCTGATTGGTGAAGAGCTTGGCTGGGGTGATGCAGGTCTGGCGGTTTCTCTCGGCTGTGCCGGTTTCCCGCTACAGATGGCGGCCGCTGCCGGCAATGCTGAACTGGTGGAGCTTTGTCAGGGCCGAATCGGTTGCTGGATGGCCACCCAGCCTGATCGAGGGAGCGACAATCAACTCTTCGATATAGCGCGCGATTGGCCTGCGGGGCAGCAGGCTAACATCGGCAACCTGACCGCAAAGGTCGTCGGCGACGAGATCATCATCAATGGACAGAGCTCGGCCTGGGTGTCCAATGGCGCAGTGGCGCAGGTCGCCTTTGGCCTGATGTGCGCCGACTACGGCGACGGCTTTTTCGATAGCAACGGACTGCCCCATGGCATCGCCGTGGTCATCCCGCTGGACCTCAAGGGGGTTTCCAAGGGCAAGCCGCTGGACAAGATCGGGCAGCGTTCCTTGCCTCAAGGTGAGATCTATTTTGACAGTGTGCGGGTACCTCGGCGCTTTGCCATCGCCGAGCGAGATGCCTACTACGGCGCCGTCAGCTCGTCCTGGTCCTATGCCGGTACTCACATGAGCCAAGTCTTCACTGGCGTCGCTCGGGCAGCCTTCGAGTATGCGCTGCAATACTGCCATGAGCGTCGCCAGGGCGGTCAGATGTTGATTGACCATCAGATGACGCGCCTGCGTCTGGGCGAAATGTTGCGCCGCGTAGAGATCGCCCGCGCCGTGGCTCGTCGTTCGCTGAGCTTTGCTCGTCTGTCGCCGCAAACCCACCCTTACGCCACTGCCTCCGCCAAGGTCACGGTGACTGAAGAGGCGTTGGCCGTTGTCGAGGAAGCCTTCCGCCTTTTCGGGGGTAACGGGACCACGCGCGAATACCCGATCGAAAAGCTGTTGCGAGACACACAGGCCGCTTTGATCGAGGACGGGGAAAACCGTGTCCTGACCATGCGCCTGGGGTTGCTGGCCCAGCAGCTCTATGCCGAAGGTTGGGCCCAGGGCTGAGCCGACCAAAACACCCAACAAAAATCATCCAATAAGAAAGCGAGGAACACGAGATGGCCAAATATCCTGTTGTTGTCTATGGCGCCAGTGGTTACACCGGCATGCTGACCATGGACTGGCTGATCGACCAGAACATTCCTTTCACAGCTGTGGCGCGCAACGCCGGTCGTGCCCAGGAAATGATGGCGCAACGCGTCGTCGGCCTGGAGTCGGCCAAATATGAAATCATCGAGTGCCCGCACGAGGTCGAAGCGCTTGTAAAGGTGTTCAAGGGCGCGCGCGTGGTCTGCAACACCGTCGGCCCGTTCGTCAATTTCGGCAAGGTGACGGTCGAGGCCGCGCTCAAGGCGGGCTGTCACTACCTGGACCCTGCCGGTGAGCAGGAGCACATTCGTGCACTGCGTGATGAGTTCGGCGAGTTGTTCCGCCAGGCCGGCCTGCTGCTGTCGCCGTCGCTCGCCTACATGTACACCTTCGCCGAGATCGCTGCCGAGCTGGCCCTGGAAACCCCCGGCGTGGACTCCCTGGAAACCGCGACCCTGACCCGTGGGCCGCGTGTCGGTGCCGCCGGTGTGACCGTAGGCTCCACCGCCACCATCTTCGAAGGCTTTCGCCATCAGGGCTCCTATCTGTGGGACAAGGCGCTGGTTCCGTATGCGCCCAACGCCAGCTTCAACATCGTTTGCCCTAATCTGATGGAGTCGGTGTTCTGCCTGCCCTGGGGCGGAACCTCGCTGCCAGTGTATTTCGAGCAGGATGCGCGTGTGCGCAGCTGCATGTCCTGCGTCGGCTTCTACGACAACCCTGTGATGAAGAGTGTCCACGCGCTGGGGCAGAAGTGGGAAGCCGAATACAAGCACCTGCCGAATGAACTGCAGGTTGAGGTGATCCAGTGTCTGGTGGATTCGACCACGCCGAGCATGCCGCCTCGTGAGCGCAGCACCCTGCAG
>NZ_JBGCUL010000390.1:0-4127 GCF_054177685.1 Pseudomonas sp. P5_A2_2 | reverse complement strand
GGCAGTAATCAGCCCGGCGGCCAGTGCATCTGGCGCTGACCCAGCACGTGCATATGAATGTGGTAGACGGTTTGCCCACCCAGTTCATTGCAGTTCATGACCACCCGGAAACCTTCTTCACAGCCCAACTCCAGAGCCAGACGCTGCGCGGTGAACAGAATATGCCCGGCCAGCGCCTTGTCGTCCTCGGTCAGGTCGTTCAAGGTGCGAACCGGTTTTTTCGGGACCACCAGGAAATGTACCGGTGCCTGTGGGGCAATGTCGTGGAAGGCCAGTACCTGGTCGTCCTCGTAAATGATCTTCGCCGGGATTTCCCGGTTGATGATCTTGGTGAACAGAGTATCCACAGCTGTTTTCTCCGTTGTTTGGGCTGGGCTGAGTGTACTCATGGCGTATGCCTGCGCCCAGCCTTTTACCTTGAGTTGGATCAGCGCGGGCAGTACGCCTTGTTGATCATGCCGGCGATGGTGCGAGTCAGCCAGCGCGCGCCGAGCCGCGGCAGGAAGGCGAGCCAGCGGTTGCGCCGCCCGGGAATAATGATCGCTTTATTCTTTTCCAATGCGCGCACGGTGTAGAGCGCCACTTCCTCGGGGCTCATCAACAGTTTGCTGTTGGTCAGTTTGTCGCTGTCGAGTTGTGCAGTACGGAAAAACGCCGTGCGGGTCGGCCCGGGGCAGAGCACCGAAACCTTGATCGCACATTTTTTCAGCTCGACGCGTAATCCTTCGGAAAAGTGCAGCACATATGCCTTGCTGGCGTAATAAGTGCTCATCCACGGACCGGGTTGAAACGCTGCCACCGAGGCCACATTCAGAATCTGCCCACCGCCTTGCAGGGCCATGCTGTTGCCGATGGCGTGGCACAGGCGGGTGAGGGCGAGGATGTTCACTTCGATCAGGTCTTGCTCGGTCATCCAGTCCTGGGCCAGAAACGGGCCGCATGTACCGATACCGGCGCAGTTGACCAACAGATCGATCTGCCGGTCGCCTTCTTCCAGTTCCAGCAGGAACCCGGACAGGCGCAGCGGTTCGCCCAGGTCGCAGGCGCGGAACAGCACTTCCACGCCGAACCTCTGGGTCAGTTCAATCGCAATGCTTTCCAGCTGATCACGTTGTCGGGCCACCAGAATCAGGCTGCGGCCGCGCCGGGCCAGCGCTTCGGCCATCGCCAGGCCGATGCCGCTGGAGGCGCCAGTGATCAGAGCGTAACGGGTCATGCAGTTCTCCATCGCAACAGCTCCGCGCCGCGACGCAGGTGTCACGGGCCAGGAGCGCTGTTCATTCTTTCGCAGAGTCTACAGGGGGCTGGGCCTCTTCGGCTGCATCGTCGGTGGAATTTGGCGCCGGTACGACTTCGACGTCGATTTCATCGGTGGTGACCGAACTGCTTTCGTAGCTGCTCTGGGCGGCGCTTTTGTATTCTTCCCGTATCGCCGTGAGACCACCGGCCAGCGAGCCGAACAGAACCAGCGCGATAACGATCAGCCACAGCGAAGACAATACCTTGACCGCGGTACTGTTCGGCGGAGGCGGCGGGCCGTAGGGGTTGGCTGTGTCGTTGCCCGGTACGACCATGATCACGAATGGAAAGAAACTGCCAACAAATGGCACCAGGTTCAGCAGCCACAGCCAGCCGGACCAGCCGACATCGTGCAAGCGTTGAACGGTGATCTGGATGCTGACGAATATAAATCCGGCGAAGAGGATCAAGGCCAGCAAGGCGCCCAATGTCAGGCCACCGGTCGAATCCGAGCCAATGAGGCCCAGAGCGAGCAATGCAAACGCCCCGCAAACAGCCATGAGGACCAGTGTCAGCACCAGCGTCCAGGCGAGGTAGCGCAAGCGGCCGATACGGCCATCGAAACTGAATGGCTTGAGCGTGGCGAATTCCGCCATGGCTTCGCCGACGGGTGCGCGAGGCGGCGCGTAAGGGGACTGCGGATCTGCCAAGGCCGCCTGGCTGCTGGCCGGAGTATGGTCATGAACGTCGGCGAGGTTCAGTTCGATCGGCGTTTCGGCTTCGATGCGGGCGTCGATACCGGTTTTGCTCAGTGCCTGGAGATAGATCTGGGCATCGGCTTGCGACAGGTTGCGTTTGAGCGCTACCGGACGTCCGGTAAACAGGCGCTCGATGGCTGAGACATCACTTTTGAACAGCTCGGCGAGATTGAGCTTTGCCGTGGTGATGTCGACACCGGGCAGCAAGGCGCCCTCGAATACGATCTTGAAATGGTTTTCGCCCATGTGCGAAGCATCCTTGTCGCGAGAGGTTGAAAGAAGAATGTTGTGCCTGGGCCAGTGTAAGGCCAGCCGGGAAAGACTGGCCAAGGTTTGCTGTCAGCGCGGCCAGCGTTTGGTCAACTGAGCAGCCTGCTCCAGGGCCGTGCGGTACTCCGCGTCGAGACGTGCAATCAACTGTTCGACGCTCGGCAAGTCTTCGATTTCTCCCACACCMTGGCCTGCGGACCAAACGGTTTTCCAGGCTTTGGCCTCATCGCTCACGGGTTTGAGCCTGGAACCGAAGTTGATCTCGCCCTTGCCTTGCAAGGCGGCCATGTCGAAACCGGCGGCCTCAAGGCTCTGGCGCATGAAACTCGCGGGGACACCTGACACGGCTGGAGTATGGATGATGTCTGCCGCTTTGGATGTCAGCAGCATTTCTTTGTAGGCGTCGGGCGCGTGACTTTCGGTCGTGCCGATAAATCGTGTGCCAAAGTAGGCCAAATCCGCGCCGAGCAGTTGGGCGGCAAGAATTTCGTGGCCATGGTTCAAGCAGCCGGCCAGCAACAAGGTCTTGTCGAAGAACTGGCGGATTTCGGCAATCAGCGAGAACGGGCTCCAGGTCCCTGCGTGTCCACCGGCGCCGGCGGCCACGGCGATCAAGCCATCCACGCCTGCTTCGGCCGCTTTCTCGGCGTGACGACGAGTTGTCACGTCATGGAACACCAGGCCGCCGTAGCTGTGCACCGCGTCTACCAATTCTTTCACGGCACCAAGACTGGTGATCACGATCGGTACTTTGTGTTCGACGCAGATCTCAAGATCCGCCTGTAAACGAGGATTGCTGTTGTGGACAATCAGGTTCACGGCGTAAGGCGCGGGGTTTTCCAGTGTCGCCAGCCCGGCTTCGATTTCTTCCAGCCAGGCCTTGAAACCACTGCTTTCGCGCTGGTTCAACGCTGGAAAGCTGCCGACCACGCCCTGGCGACAACAGGCGAGTACCAATTGCGGATTGGAAATCAGGAACATCGGCGCTGCCACTACAGGCAGACGCAAACTTTGTTCGAGCAGAGCGGGTAGCGACATTGGAAGTACCCCGGTGAGTTGTGCCTGTTGGATTTAGAACGGCCGAACGACGACCAGAATTACGATTGCCAGCAATATCAGAACCGGAACCTCATTGAACCAGCGATAAAAGACATGGCTGCGGGTGTTTTCGCCACGGGCAAAACGTTTTACCTGTGCGCCGCACATGTGGTGGTAGCCGATCAGAATCACCACCAGCGTCAGCTTGGCGTGCATCCAGCCACCCTGAGTGAAATACGCACTCGGGTTGAGGCTGATCAGCCAGCCGCCGAAGATCAGCGTAGCGATCATTGCCGGCCCCATGATGCCGCGATACAGCTTGCGCTCCATGACGCTGAAGCGTTCCTTGCTGATCGTGTCTTCACTTTGTGCGTGATAAACTAACAGTCGTGGCAGGTAGAACAGGCCGGCAAACCAGCACACGACGCTGATGATGTGAAGCGCTTTGAGCCACGGATAGAGCATTTTTAGTTATTCCAGGATTCACGTTAGCCGCAATAGTAGAGGCTTGACGCTCCGCACGTCACCTTGACGGTTGTCGCAGGGGCGCGCGGCCCCTATTATCGACGGCTTTCCAGTGGGTTCGTTGAGGGCAGGTTTATGGTCAAGGTCGGTATCGTCGGCGGCACGGGTTACACCGGTGTCGAACTGCTGCGTCTGTTGGCGCAACATCCGCAAGCTGAGGTGGTTGTCATCACTTCCCGATCCGAGGCTGGCCTGGCCGTGGCCGACATGTACCCGAACCTGCGAGGCCATTACGATGGCCTGGCGTTCAGTGTTCCGGACATCAAGACCCTGGGTGCCTGTGATGTGGTGTTCTTC
>NZ_JBGCUL010000389.1:0-4146 GCF_054177685.1 Pseudomonas sp. P5_A2_2 | reverse complement strand
GCAAATTCGGGATTTTGACGACTGCGATATCCTGCCCTAAAGCAGCGTATGCGTCTCGTTACAAATTCGCCTGCGGCGTGACTATAAGATGACGCCGTTAGATAGGAAAATAATAAATATTCTATTTGTTATTCTTTATTTGAATATTAATTCAAATACGTTCCCACGCGAGCGCGGGAACGGTCAGTCAGAGAAAGTCTTTGTAGGCAAACAACGCCGGTGCCCCACCGGTGTGCAGGAAGATAATCGGGCCTTCGTCGAAACGCTGACGCCCGATCCCGTCCAGCAAGCCCGCCATGGCCTTGCCAGTGTAGACCGGGTCCAGCAGCAAGCCTTCCTGACCCGCCAGCAGCTTCACCGCCGCCAGTGTCCCGGCGTTCGGTTCGCCATAACGGGGGGCGAAATACTCATCCCACAACTCGACTTTGAAAGCGTCCGGCAGGTTCACACCCAGCAGCTCGGCGGTGCGTTCGGCCAAGCCTTGAACCTTTGGCCGCTGATCTTCATCGCTGCGCGAGACCGTCACGCCGATCACTGGCAGATCCGGCAGTGCTTCACTCAAGGCCAGCGCCAGTCCGCTGTGAGTGCCGGCGCTGCCCGAGGCCAGGACCACGGCGGCGAACTTCAGGCCCGTGTCCTTGATCTGTTCGGCCAGTTCCAGCCCGGCGCGCACGTAGCCCAGAGCACCCAGGGCATTTGAACCACCGATCGGTACCAGATAGGGCTTCTTGCCGTTGCTGCGCAGTCGGCCAGCCAGGGCTTGCAGTTGTTCGTCGGCGTTGTCGAGGTTTTCCACCAGTTCGACCTTGGTATCGAACAGGTCGAGCAGCAGCCGATTGCCGTTGCCGGTGTAATTGCTGTCGTCAGTGCCGAGAGGGTTTTCCAGAAGGGCTACGCAGCCCAGACCCAACTTGGCGGCAATGGCGGCCGTCTGGCGTACATGGTTCGATTGCAACGCGCCGGCGGTGATCAAGGTGTCGGCACCCTGGGCCAAGGCATCGGCGGCCAGATACTCGAGTTTGCGCAGCTTGTTGCCGCCCATCGCCAGCGGCGTCAGGTCATCGCGCTTGACGTACACCTCGCGGCCCAACCATGTCGACAGGCGTTCGAGTTTTTCCAGGGCGGTGGGTTGACCGAGCAGGTCGAGGCGGTTAAAGCGGGCGAGCTGTTGTTTGATCATGAGTCCGTACTGGCCGTGGAGGATTTCAGGACTATAGGCACGCCCAAAAGCCTGGGCAACCTTCAATCGCTTATAGCCAATCGATCTGAGCACAGCACTATTGGTTCTTAATTTGCCTCGCGACCCTTGCCGTAAAGTAATCGCCGTCAGTGCGGCCAGACAGTCCGGCCGCCCGTGAGGAGTTTTTACCGTGAGTGAGCGTTCCAGCCATTGGCAATTGCAGACCATCGTCAGCCAGCTGCGCACGGCACGTGAACAGTGGCGTGCTCAAAACGGCCGGGCCAGCGGCGAGCAGGGCGGTCGCGAATTGCCGTCCCGCGCAGCCATGGCGGACATTCTCGAAGCCCTGTGCGGCGCGTTGTTCCCGATGCGCCTGGGGCCGGTGGACTTGCGTGAGGAGAGTGAAGACTTCTACGTYGGTCATACGCTGGATGTGGCGCTGAATGCGCTGTTGGCCCAGGCGCGACTCGAATTGCGCTACGCCGCGCGCCACAGTGCCCAGGCCGATACCGAAGTCGAAGCCAGAACCATCCAGATCATTCAAGACTTCGCCCTCGCCTTGCCTGGGTTGCGCAGCCTGTTGGACACAGACGTACTGGCGGCCTATCACGGTGACCCGGCGGCGCGCAGTGTCGATGAAGTGCTGTTGTGCTACCCGGGGATTCTGGCGGTGATTCACCATCGGCTGGCCCACCATTTGTACCGCGCCGGTTTACCGCTGCTGGCACGGATCAGTGCGGAAATCGCCCACTCGGCAACCGGCATCGACATTCACCCCGGCGCGCAGATCGGCCGCAGTTTCTTTATCGACCACGGTACCGGCGTGGTGATCGGCGAAACCGCGATCATCGGCGAGCGCGTGCGGATTTATCAGGCGGTGACTTTGGGCGCCAAGCGCTTCCCGGCGGACGAAGACGGTCAGTTGCAGAAGGGCCAGCCACGGCATCCGATTGTCGAGGATGACGTGGTGATTTATGCCGGGGCGACGATTCTTGGCCGGATCACCATCGGTCAGGGTTCGACCATCGGTGGCAATGTCTGGCTGACCCGTAGCGTGCCGGCGGGGAGCAACCTGACCCAGGCGAATCTGCAGCATGATGATGGGGCGCAGAAGTAGTCTCCTGAATCTTCGCTGACTGTTCTGGCCTCTTCGCGGGCAAGCCCGCTCCCACAGGGTTTCCTGGTGTTCACAGCTTTTGTGTTCAACCCGGACCCCCTGTGGGAGCGAGCTTGCTCGCGATTGGATTTCAAACCGAATCGAGCCAGTGGCCCTGATCTAATCCTGCGTCGAACCCTCCCTTGAGCTAGCGTACAACCAGTACCGCCGAGCCCTGCGATTAGTCCTTAGCCCCCTATCCATGTTTAACTTGAACGTTCATTCAAGTTAAACCGGCGGTTCGCTGCCCGCTCACAACCGGAGGCTTGCCTTTGCTGAGTCCGATTTCTACAGCCACGTTTTACCCCTCCGAGGTGCACCGAACATGAGTGCATCGTCCATCCCTCCAAACGGTCTGATCCGCATGAATCCGCCGGTGTTCTGGTTCTCGGCGAGTTTCATCCTGTTGTTTGGTGTCGTTGTCATCGCCATGCCGGAGCAGGCCGGTGCCTGGTTGCTGGCGGCGCAAAACTGGGCGGCCGACACGGTCGGCTGGTATTACCTGCTGGCGATGACCCTCTATCTGGTCTTCGTGGTGGTCACCGCCTTGTCCGGCTATGGCAAGATCAAGCTCGGTGCCGACCACGACGAACCCGAATTCAGTTACCTGTCCTGGGCCGGCATGCTGTTCGCCGCGGGGATCAGCATCACTCTGTTTTTCTTCTGTGTGTCCGAGCCGCTGACCCATATGCTGCAACCGCCCCAAGGTGAGGCTGGTACGGCAGATGCGGCGCGCCAGGCGATGCAGATTCTGTTTCTGCACTGGGGCCTTCACGGCTGGGGTGTGTTCGCCTTTGTCGGCATGGCGCTGGCCTACTTCGCCTACCGGCATAACCTGCCACTGGCCCTGCGTTCGGCGCTGTATCCGCTGATCGGCAAGCGCATCAACGGCCCGATCGGTTACGCGGTGGACGGCTTCGGCATCATCGCCACGGTGTTCGGCCTCGGCGCCGACATGGGCTTCGGCGTGTTGCACCTCAACTCGGGTCTCGACTACCTGTTTGGCATCGCCCATACCCAATGGATTCAGGTCGGCCTGATCACCTTGATGATGGGCGCGGCGATCATCGTTGCCGTATCCGGCGTCGACAAGGGTGTGCGGGTCATGTCCGATATCAACATGCTGCTGGCCTGTGCGCTGTTGCTGTTCGTGTTGTTCGCCGGCCCCACGCAGCACTTGCTCAACACGCTGATCCAGAACGTCGGCGACTATCTCGGCGCCTTGCCAATGAAGAGTTTTGATCTGTACGCCTACGGCAAACCCAGCGACTGGCTCGGCGGCTGGACGGTGTTCTACTGGGCCTGGTGGATTGCATGGTCGCCGTTCGTGGGCCTGTTCATCGCACGGATTTCCCGTGGCCGGACGATTCGCGAATTCGTTTTCGGCGTGCTGCTGATCCCGCTCGGCTTCACCCTGGCGTGGATGTCGATTTTCGGTAACAGCGCCATCGATCAAGTGCTCAACCACGGCATGAGCGCGCTCGGCATGTCGGCCATCGACAATCCGTCGATGGCGCTCTACCTGCTGCTGGAAACCTACCCGTGGAGCAAAACCGTCATCGCGGTCACGGTGTTCATCAGCTTCGTGTTCTTTGTCACCTCCGCCGACTCCGGCACCGTGGTGCTGTCGACGCTGTCCGCCAAGGGCGGCAATCCCGATGAAGACGGGCCGAAATGGCTGCGGGTGTTCTGGGGCGCGATGACTGCGCTGGTGACCAGTGCATTGCTGTTCTCCGGCAGCATCGATGCGTTGAAGTCGGCGGTGGTCCTGACCTCGCTGCCGTTCTCATTGATTCTGCTGTTGATGATG